>SLJN01000151.1 GCA_007135115.1 Balneolales bacterium | reverse complement strand
GCTTCTCTGGTGTTTTCATATCGGGACTGCGCAACCTGCACATCCCGGAATACTTCGCTTAACTCGAAATGAATACCGTCTTCGGCAGCTTCGCGCTGATATTCCACCTGCCGGCGCTGTGCCTCTCTCCTTTCGACATCCAGGTTAACCGATCGAAAATTCAGGTTCTGTCTGAAACCGATACCCACCGACCCGGTAAAATAATTGGTAGTGTTGCGGATGAATGGGTTCTCCTGTCGCGGCCGATTTGGCGTGTAAGCAGCACGTCCCTGAGCGCCGAAAAATAATGTAGGATATCGCTGAGATCTGCTTGCTGCCACACCGGCATCGGCAGCTTGTTCGGCAGCTTCAAGACCGCGAAGCTCAGCACGATCGGTGGAGGCACGGTGGCGGTAAAAGTCCAGATCCTCAATATCTACTTCAAAGGGATCAAGATAATTTTCGTCCGGCAGGTATACCGTTTCATATTCATCGAGCGCGATTTGCCATGCATTTTCGACAAATTTCACATTTTCAAGCACCTCTTGTTCCTGCGTAAAAAATCGCTGCCGGAATATCCGAAACTGGTAGATATCAGCTTCATCAAAATCAATATCATCGTCGTCGCGAATCTCTTCGAGCTTATCTTCAGCACGTTCCAATGTTCTGCGTGCATCAGTCAATAAGCGTTCTAATTCTTTGGCCAACAATCGGGATTGATACAATTCGAAAAGCTGTAACCTGTATTCTTGCTCCCCGACGTCATATTGATATTTCACAGCTTCCGCCCCTGCCCTTGCAGCTTCGATGGCGTTACTTATACCCCCCCAGGTGAATAGCGGTTGCAAAGCGTTAATTTCTCCCTGAGTGAATATCCCCCAGTTTTCCCAGTCGTTTCGAAGATCAGGGTCTAAGTACAGCTGGCTGTCGGAAAACTGATCAGGATCCGAAGACTGTACGCCGGGCACCAAACCATGAGCGGTTGTCAGGTCGATGTTTGGCAAAAAACGCTGGTTGCGCGCACGCCTGTATTGGTTATCCGCCAGCTCAATATTTTGATAACGCGCATCGAGGTCAGCCGAAGCCTCCACTCCTTTTTCAAGAAACTCTGCAAGGGAAATTCGAACGGTATCCGACTGAGCTGCAAAAGTAAGTGAAGGAATAAAGAGGATGGGAATCAGAACAAGAAGTTTTCGCATAGCAACGCTTGTGGGGTATTCATTTAGTTGACTGCCCAGAGTGGGTGCTGAATATATCATCGAAAAACACAGGGGGTGCCTGGCTTAATCGGGTGATCAAAAATAGCCACTGCTTGGTAGTAATCCAACCGGCTACTAAGTGTTTGTAAGAGAGCGTCAAGATCAGATCAGGTCGATTTAGTATATCCGGTTTGGAATTGAGGTCGTGTAGATTCGTAGGGACGCAATGCATTGCGTCCCTAGTTACAATGGCAGCCAAACACTTAATTTTTCTAATCTACTTATTTACCTTATTACCTTTTTGGCATCAAGAATTAACTATCGCCAAATACGGTATTTAGCTGCCGGGATACCTTTACAAAAGAAGTCCGCTTGGTCAGCTCTTTGAGTCTGCGTGCTCCCACATACGTACAGGCTGATCGGATGCCTCCGAGGATTTCCTGCAAGGATTCTTTTACGTCTCCGCGATAGGGAATTTTGACCGTTTTACCTTCGCTGGCGCGATATTCAGCAACATCTCCCTTATGTTTTTTCATGGCTGTATCGGATGCCATACCATAGAAAAAAAGTTTCTTTTCGCCATCCTCTTCCACCAGTTCAGCTTCACTTTGGTCATGCCCGGCCAACATGCCGCCCATCATAACAAAATCGGCTCCGGCTCCATAAGCTTTGGCAACATCTCCGGGGCAGACACACCCTCCATCAGAACATACCAATCCGTCCAGTCCGTGAGCTGCGTCGGCACATTCTATAATTGCTGAAAGTTGCGGATAGCCCACTCCAGCAACGCGTCTGGTAGTGCAAACACTTCCCTGACCCACTCCAACTTTTACCACATCGGCACCGCTCATGATGAGTTCTTCGGTCATCTCACCGGTTACCACATTACCGGCCATGATGGTTTTATCGGGATATTTTTTACGGACTTCGCGCAGGAAATCGACAAAGTATTGAATGTATCCATTGGCCACATCCAGACAAATTTTCTTTGGTGCATGATCACCTAATTCTTTATTAACCCGGTCGAATTTCTCGGCATCTTCTTCATTCAAACCGAGGGTGTACCAACTGTTGGCATCGCCGCCATTTTTATAAAATGAAACAAGCTCTTCAGCCGGATAGTGCTTCACGAGTGCTACGGTTAACCCGTTTCCATCCTTCTCGAAAGCCCGGGCCATACTGAAAGTGCCTACCCCATCCATATTGGCGGCAATCACGGGCACACCCCTGTAGGTATGACTGCTCCATTTAAATGTGAAATCTCTTTTGATATCCACATCACTCCTGCTGGATAGCGTTGATCGTTTTGGACGGATTAATACATCCGGGAAATCGAGTTTATGATCTTGTTCGATGCGCATGTCGGTATCTGTTTATATTTGATGGAACCAATAGTTGATGATATTAAGGCTAATCTACAAACACCGGTGCATCAGGCCAAGGATTATTCCTCACAATTCTGTTGAGATGGCTCTTGTTTTTCTTCAAATCTAATTCTACCTGTAACATAGTCATGAAAGCTGAAACTCAAAAATAACCTGTCCGTAGATCACATCTACCGGAAGAAATCCGGTTCAAAATCGACTACTAACAAAAGTTCAGGTTGTACAATGATGAAATTATTCTCAATACGGGGGATTAATAGTGATCTGTTTACATGCTATTATTCAGGCTCTCTCACTCTATTTTTGTTTTTGATGATGACGACTCTACCGGTTTCAGCGCAAGATTTGAATGAAGAGTATGACATAGAATCGGTAACTATTTATCCGGTATTTAATCAGGATTTTGTATCCAGAGAACATGCCTCTGGAACAGAAATGGCTTTAGGAGATAAACTCGGACGGGATTTTATAATAATGGGCTTTTCTGAAGCCGGTGTACCCAGTGTTTACGAAAATGATGGCTCCGAAAATGAAGATTGGTATGGTTGGCGGGAAGATGTGCTTGCTCCAATTGACGGTGAAGTAATCAGAGTACAGGTTAATGATGTTACCAATTCGCCGGGCCAGATCGGAGAGCCTCCCGCGAGTGGTATTGTATTCGAACGGAAAGACGGGGTTAAAGTACTCTATGCCCATGTAAGAGAAATTAAAGTAGAGGAAGGTGATCATGTAGAATCCGGCGATGTAGTGGCAAAGGTCGGAAATGATGGCATTTCATTTTCGCCTCACATTCATGTAGGTGCCTGGAAGGACGAACAGCCACTTCAAATCCAGGTAGATCTTGAAAAAATGGGAGAAGTAGTTGAGCCTCCCGAAGTTCCCGAACAATAGTTTTAACTGCTTTCCCGCATGTTGCCGTAAACCCGATTATCAATACGGCATCATGCGGACTTGATTCGAATATAGCATATTAAAACACATCGCCTTCCGGGATGTCAACATTTTCAAAACTGCACACCAAGTTTGGTGAGATAGGTTGAATTATCAATCGCATGGCTAAGTTCAACCGTCGCTTTTCCCAGGTTTTGAAGTCTCTCTTTTAGCTCGGAGTCTGATACCTGATAATTTTCAAATTGGGAGCTGTTCCCATAGGCTCCGCTTCCAACAGGTATAGCGCCAAAAAAATTGAGTATAGGTCCTAGCTCCTGGGCTACAGAAAGGTAATGATGGTCAGTACCCCCGGTGGCTATCAACCCCACCGGATGATTTTCCAGAGGCGCCTGCGGAGCCTGCCATTTGCCTCTTGGAATCAGATCAAAAAGATTTTTCAATACGCCCGAATAGGAACCTCGATAAACGGGAGTCCCTATTATAAATGCTTTACTGTTGATGATATGGCGCATGACTGTCAACGTATCACCGGTGTACTCATTAAGTTTACGGCCATCGGCGATTTCCGGTTCGTATTCGGCCAGATGAATGATGCCGGTAGTTATGCCGAATTCCCGCTCTGCCGCCTCAAGTGCTACCTCTACGGCGCTTCGGGTATTGGATGGGTTGGAAACGCTGCCTGCTATGCCCAGTAAATCTATAGAATTCATTTACTTGTTAATCAATTTGTGAGAAGAGGTTTTGAGGAAACCCGGCATGAGAGTTCATCATACCGGGTTTCCGTGATGTGATCTAATTGAGGTTTTGAATCATTAGAAGGGAAAAGATGCAGCTTTTTGCTGTTCTACTCCTGCTGACTCCTGTGCTTCCGGTTTCAAAGATTCGGCTTGCCGTACGGCCGGAATAATTTCCTTGCCGAAATGCTCCAAATCTTCATCATAATGGAGGAATCCGGTTAGAATCAAATCCACACCTAAGGCATCCAGTTGCTGGATTCGCTCTACAACTTGATCTTTGGTGCCGATCAATCCGGTTTTGAACCCATCGTTATATTGAATCAAATCTCGGAAGTCCGAGTCGGCCCACATGCCTTCGCCTTCGGGAGAAGACTGTCCGGCCTCGCGCACTTGTTTTTTGAACCCTTCAACAGCTTCTTCGGTTGCATTTTCGATGATGCCTTCCAGTTCACGTTTCGCCTCAGCTTCGGTTTCGCGAGCAATCACAAAACCGTTGACGCCAATTTTCGGAGGTTTGGTTCCGAATTCATCCGCAAACCGTCGCACATCCCTTATGACGCCTTTGATGTATTCCAGGCTACCACCGTTAATGAAGAGCCAATCCGAGACCCGGGCTGCCATTTTACGTGCCCTTATGGAGTTACCACCCTGAAAAATTTCCGGAACCTGTCTCGGCTTGGGTTCGCTCGGGGCTTGATCAAAGCGATAAAAGCGACCGTTAAAACTGAACTCTTTCTCGGTCCACAGCCCCTTGAGTGATTTGATAAACTCTTCACTTCGTTCATATCGCTCATCGTGATCAAGCCAAACTTCGCCGAATTGCGTGAACTCCCCTTTGAACCAACCGCTGACTACATTCAAATGAAATCGGCCATTCGTGATATGCTCGGCCGTACTCACGTAGTTCGCAATCGGTCCGGGGTGCCACAATCCGGGATGCACCGCCCCAATTAGATTGAGTTTTTCGGTATTGGCAGCCAGTGCATTTGCTACACTCAGTGCTTCAAGCTGACGGTCGGCTCCGTAACTACCGAAAAACCTTGCCTGAGCAAGAGCGTAATCGAAACCTACATTTTCAGCTGTTTGAGCCAGATTTTTGTTGTACTCATAGTTCCAATCTGTCTTTTGCGGCCAGCTACTGATTACCAGACCACCGCTGACATTGGGAACCCAATAAGCAAATTTCGTATCCATAAGTTTAGACCTTTGTTTTTATGATTGTGTTGATTGATGGTATAAGACAAAAAAAAGCCCGCTCTCCGGTGAAGAAGAGCGGGCTGATGCTTCTGTTATTGAACTAAAGCTTCATTCCGAATCCTCATTCCGGACCTGATTTAGGTTAGAATTACACATACCACAGCATGGCATCATCCCCGTCATGAAGATACCTGAGTAGATATAATATTGTTTCGTTGAATATCGTCCTTTTTCAGCTGATAAAACTGTCATGATTTTCATATAAGATTAAGCCTGGTTATGGTTCTACTTCAGTTCAATGATTTCCTGATCATTTTTGATGGGTCAAAAAAAAAAGCCCACCCGCCGAATAAGGCGAGTGGGCTTTTTAAAAAAATAAATTTCAGCCGATCATACGAGCATCATATGATCCTCCCCTTATTCCTGAGCGAAAAGTTGCAACTCATGCACATACACATCTGCATACAGCAGGTGCTGTTCATAAAATCGGTTGCTATTTTCGGGGAGTAATAAAAATTCATGGTTTCATCTTGTGCTTATGATGACGCAAATGATACAAAGAGGTCATTTAAATGCAAAATAAAATTTTTGGATTTACTGAAATATGATCACCCTAATTTTCTTTAGATTTTCGTAAACGTCTGATGTCCAACGGCCCGGCGTTTAGTGCACACAGGGCTTTTTTATATTACCACTCTTCATGTGTCATTTTTTTGCGGCGAACTAATTCCTTCTCGCTGGGTTCGGTTTTGGGAAATGAACCAGGATGAACCTCACCAGCAGTTCTATAGTTACTCATCATAACGCCTGTGGTAGAAACCTGGGAGTGGACGAGCTGAAGCGCCGTTGGCTTGGTATTCTGGCTAAATAGGCGCTTGCCGCATCCTAACACCACTGGAAAAGTCCACACATTGTACTCGTCTATCATTGATGCTGCCTGCAAGGTCTGGACCAATTTACTGCTGCCTATAACCTGAAGATTCCTGCCCGACTTGGCTTTAAGAGCACTGATGGCTGCAACGACATCCCCATGCAACAGGGTCGAATTGTTCCAATGAAGTCTTGTCAACGTGCGTGAAACAACAAATTTTTTCGCAGCATTGAACGTATTTGCGATCGGGTGGTCATCTGGTTGATACGGCCAATACGCTTCAAATATTTGATAAGTTCTGCGCCCGAGCACCAGGTCTCGATCCTTGCCATCGAACCCTGCAGCAGAAATTTCCATACTATCGTCCGCATAGTCGAACATCCAGCCGCCTAGCGTAAAGCCACCAGTGGTGTCTTCTTCCGGACCGCCGGGCGCTTGCATAATTCCATCAAGTGATACAAACGCAGATACGATAAGTTTTCTCATAGATGTCCTGTCTGACTTATGGTGCTATTCCCTGTGTGCTAACAATTTTAAAATAATACGGTTTCTTGAAAAAATCTGTTTTTCACTTTTTTGTGTTCTTCTCCCTAATGATTTCAGCAGCTACACTCACTGCTATTTCATCGGTGGTTTCGCTTTTGATCGACAATCCAATAGGTGCATGGATCTTCTTTAGCTGCTCTTCCGGAACGCCATCTTTGCGCAATTCTTCCCACATGGTGTCAACTTTGTTTTGGCTTCCCATCATACCTATGTAGCGAAAATCTTTTCCGATCAGCCTGCGCAAAATCACTTCGTCCGGACGGTATCCGAATGACATGATAATCACATAGCTATTCAGGCCCTCTTTGACAAATTCATCCGATTTCCGGTAATCAATGATTTTGATTTCATCGGCCCATTTATTCTGATACAATGTGTTGAGCCCTTCCCGGTCATCAAGAACGACTACGTAGAACCCGAGCTGACTCATCATCCCGGACATGGATAATCCTACATGTCCTCCGCCGAAAATGTAAGCTGTAGGCTGAATACCGGGCTGTTCTACTAAGCTCCAGCTGGTTTCACTCAACTCCTGAAGTTTGATGCTATTTTCATCCCCAAAAGCCTCAACAAATGAAATCCCGTGTTGATCCAATTTTAATGCGGAGTTATCACTGATTAATAGTGATTCCAGCTCAGGCAGGTGATCGTAAGTGAGATGATAAAACGCGACCGTTTGCTCTCCATCGCAAATCATTCCCGATTTATCCGTGCTTGCATCGTCTTTGTGAATCTGCTTTTTCATAAACGGTGAGAATCCACCCCCGGAGAGTTTATTTCGAGCAAGCTCAACCAGCTTTTGCTCCATGATTCCTCCACCAATGGTTCCGTCCATCTCACCATCTTCATCCACCCATAACTTAAACCCTTGCCGACCCGGACTGCTTCCTGAGCTTTCCAGCACATACAGCATCACCAGTTCACCTCGATCCCGCAGTATATGAGCTAAGCTTTTCCAGAACATCATCAGAGCTATTTTTATCTGATTACTCAGAAAGTATCGGTCTCACATGCCAAACACTCATTTGCGAATTGACAGCAAAGCGTTCAGGGATCAGTTGTACTATAACCAACCCTTGTTTCCAGTAGCATTTCTACACTACTCTTTTTCCTGCTCATGTGCCTGAGCAAAACGGTTTCGAATCTTCTGATTCATGTGCCGCTTATAATATTGGTACTCATACAAACTGGCCTTAAACTCCATCTTAAAGGAGTTATCCTGACAGGTAACCGTCAGCTTTTCCGGCAATTCCGTTTCGGTAATAATTACTTTGATATCTCCGAGATAATAGGATTCGAGTTCTTTGCTCATGTTTAAATACTTGTGATTTTAAAAAGTTCTTTGCGATGAAACGGCCTCAAATATTTTAATTGCCGCTTCAGGATTGACTTTGTTTAACTGCCTGTCTGATATCCTGTTCAATATCATCCGGGTGTTCCAGCCCAACCGAAATACGTACCAGACCCGGCGTTATTCCAACCTTTAACCGCTCCTCTTCGGTTAGCTTGGAGTGTGTTGTGGATGCCGGATGCGTTGCTATGGTGCGGGTATCCCCGAGGTTTGCACTGATGGAAATCATCTTAAGGCTGTCTATGAAACGGCTTGCTTGTTCGAAGCCGTGTTCTAAGGTGATGGTAACGATCCCCCCTCCGGCTCTCATTTGCTTTCGAGCCAGATCATATTGAGGATGATCCGGATGAAAGGGATATTTCACGTTTGTAATACCCGCAACATTCTGTAATCGTTCCGTTAGCTCCGCTGCATTTTGGCAGTGTTTTTCCATCCGAACCTGAAGTGTTTCCAGACTTTTAGAGAACACCCATGCATTAAAAGGAGACATTGCCGGTCCGGAGTGTCGCGCAAAAAAACGAAGCTCATCAATATAACGACTCTTGCCGGCGATTACGCCACCGATCGCTCGCCCCTGCCCGTCGATGTACTTTGTTGCAGAGTGCACTAAGAGATCCGCGCCATAATCGGCTGGATTTTGCAGCACAGGAGTGGCAAAGCAGTTATCAACATTGAGGATGAGTTGGTGTTTTCGGGCGAGCTCACCCAGCCATTCCAGGTCAATGATATCCAGTCCGGGGTTGGATGGTGTTTCAACAAATATCATCCGGGTTTTGCTGGTAATGGCTGCTTCCCAATCCTGCGGCCGGTCAATATCTACATAAGTGTGCGAAATACCCCATTTCGGGAAAATACCGGTAAGGATTTGGTGGGTTGACCCAAACAGCGATCTGGAAACCAAAATATGATCCCCCTGCTCAAGAATTCCTGCCATACTAACAAATACGCCGGCCATCCCTGATGATGTGCTGATGCCATCTTCGCAGCCTTCAAGAGCTACAATTTTTTGTACAAATTCATCACACGAAGGATTCGAATATCTTGAATACACATTGCCTTCCTGCTCATTGGCAAAAAGTGCTCTGGCATGCTCTGCGGAATCGAATACAAAACTGGAAGTCATATATATCGGGGTGGCATGCTCCCGCTGATCGCTTCGCGGCGTTTGATTCCGGATGGATTGTGTTTCTTTTCGGTATTTGTCAGTATGCATAAATCATCTCAATAACAATAAAAATGTATACCTGTTTTGATGGCAGAGTTTAAAATGGTTTTCCAGAGGGTTTAATCCAGTAGATCCATATAGTTCCGGACATAGTCGTCCATCAGCCTGGATTTGTATTGGACCACATAACGCGGGTGATCCAGTGGGACGATTTCATCAAACCACTTCTGTTCTTCGTTTAGTTCTTGCATAAACTTGTAGTTCTTGCCCCTGCCGAGGCAGAATGCCTTTTTGCAATCAATGCCAAAAGCGAGTTGCTGTTCTACACTTTCAATCATAAACGGCTTAACAACAGCATACAACTGTTTATCATCATAAAAGTTGTAATTTACCCAATTGCCTCTGTCGTTTTTCTTAATAAATCCCAGCGGACATAGCGAGTTGATATAATATCGGCTGTAAAAAGCTTCCGGCCCGCCATAAGCTTCAATTACCTTGTAGACAAAAACGGATGAAGGCTCATGGGTTGAAAACGCACTGACATCAATATCACAGAATTCAGCCAGCCGTTTGGTATCGCTGAAGGGCACTCCGGTCACACCGGCTCCGAAGCGACCGGGATTTATGCCAAGGATAATTCGGCGTTGATGTTGGTCATCATAGTATTTTTTGTAGAATCTTCGGGTGATTTCATTGGTAACTCCGGCATTCTCACCATTGAAAGGATTCATGATCCGGATGCCTTCCGGTAGTTTTTGATCATCAAAATCCAATGATGCATTGAAATGCAAGACCTGATCCGCAAACGTCATTATATATCCGGCTCTGTTTTTCGACCTTTTGATTAATCCTTCAAAACTACGGGGAAACAGTCCGCATTGATGTTTTTAAAGGGATAGGATGATAACGATTCGCATTGATGCAATTCAAGTAAAGGTTCGTCCGGAAAATCAGGTATTTATAAAAGTTGTTTGGTGGATGATTTTAATCTGCACTCGGTAATTGGCAACCTAAAAATTTTAACCGTCATCCCCGACTAAGAAGTACGGGGAACGCATGCCCGGAAGGAAACCGGAGGTACGACGGCTTTCTATCCGGGAACCAGGGTTATAGGCTAATATTTTGCCATATTCACTGGATCCCGGATAATCCTTCCGCTATC
>SLJN01000214.1 GCA_007135115.1 Balneolales bacterium | reverse complement strand
CATTATTGCGGTTAACCCTGTAGGTGTGTCGTGCGGCCCCGGAAACACATGGCTTGATGACTGCTTCGTTCCATCCGGTTTCATCAAGCAACTCAGCTAAATCGATTTGGCTCCCGGCTTCAATAAAACGCATGGCAACTACCGGGATGCCTTGTTGTTCAAGATCACCGAGATAGTGTTTATCGAGATTCCACCAAATGACGGAGGGATCATTCAACAGAAGAGTTTGCTGCTCAGTTTGTTTTAGCCAGGCCTGGAATTGCGGGTATCGTTCGAAATAATTCCATGGTGTGCGAAACACTGCACACTGAAAGTCCGACCAATTAACATCCGGATCCTCCCAATCAACCCGTACTGATGATAATCCCCGGTTTTTCAATGCATCTTGCAGAAAAGAATCATCCCGAAGGATATTTCCAAAGTACCAATCTCCCTCCGACGCCCGGGGTGCTACGTAGCGGTGGTCGGTCAACAGAGCAACATCATACATGGCTAATGACCCTTATTCCAGATCGATTTTACCGTTGATTTTTCGGAAAAAATCGTTGGCCGTCAGATCATACTGAATAGGGGTTACCGAGCCACGGCCTTTTTTGAGGACATTAAGATCAAGATCATCTCCCTCTTCGAGCACCTCAAGTGTTCCGGTTGTCCAGAAATACGGTCGGTTACTGGGGTCTACACGGCCTTCAAACTCATCCACATAACGGCTGCGTGCCTGTCTTGTCCAGCTTAGCGACTTCAACGGTCCGGCGGGAGCGTTGACATTAAGAGTGATTCCGCTGGGCAGTCCGTTTTCAATGATATACCGAAGAACCCTTCGTGCAGCTTCCTGACATCCACTCAGGTCGGCGGATTCGCTAAACTCCGTACAACTTACCGCAATTGAGGGATATCCAAGGATAGTGCCTTCCGTAGCAGCACTAACCGTACCGGAGTACAACAAATTGATACCGGCATTAGAGCCATGATTAATACCACTGAGTACAATATCCGGCTTCTGCTTTAAAAGCTGATCGTGGGCCAGTTTCACACAATCCGCAGGGGTACCGCTTACGGCTTGACCGGACAATTTATCGTTGATTTCAAAATCGGTTACCCGAAGCGGGTAGTGTACGGTAATGGCATGCCCAACAGCGCTTTGCTGGGTATCGGGAGCAATAATACTTACTTTTCCGAATTCTGCTGCAACTTCGGCAAGCGCCCGGATCCCGGGTGCAAAAATACCGTCATCATTACAAACGAGAATGTGTCTGTCATTCCGTTTGGGTTTATTGGTCATATTGTTCTTTTTTACTGGGAAAGTCTAAACTTTTGACGTCTTTAACGTAATTGCCAACAGCATCGGTGATGGATTCCTGTAGGTCGGCATATCGGCGAATAAAACGGGGGTGGAAATCTTTATTAAGCCCGAGCATATCATGTAAGACGAGCACCTGACCATCACAGGCATCGCCCGCTCCGATTCCGATAGTGGGGATAGACAGCTCCTCGGTTACCTGTTTGGCCAGTTTTGTAGGGATTTTTTCCAGTACTATCGCAAAACAACCGGCTTTTTCCAGACGCCGGGCATCTTTCAAGAGCTCTTCGGCTTCATCATCCTGAGTCGCGCGTACTTTATAGGTTCCGAACTTATAAATGCTTTGGGGGGTCAACCCGAGATGCCCCATCACGGGTATACCGGCGTTTACAATCTGTTTTACGGTATCCACAACGGGTTTGCCCCCTTCGAGTTTGACCGCATGGGCACCGGTTTCTTTCATCATCTTCCCGGCATTGATCAAGGCCTCTTTCGTCGTAACCTGATAGCTCATAAAAGGTAGGTCGGCCACAACTAAAGCACGCTCAACACCTCGCACCACACATGAGGTGTGATACATCATCTGATCCATATTCATGGGCAAGGTGGTTTCATAGCCGGCCATTACATTACCGGCTGAATCACCTACCAAAATCACATCAACACCTCCGGAATCAACCAGGCGAGCCATCGTATAATCGTATGCCGTCAGCATACTGATTTTCTCCCCTTTTTCCTTCATATCAACCACGGTGCGGGTGGTTACTTTTTCCGGTCTTGAATTATCGCTTTTTGCGGTGCTCATAGCGATTGTTTTTGTACTAAGGCAGCAGAAGCTTCCAGCTCGCAGGTAACTTTGTCATCTACTGTAGCTAAACCAGACATGATCAAAAAGTTTCGCCGCTCACTTACAAGTCTGACCTCCATGCGAAGCTGATCTCCCGGTGTTACCGGTTTGCGAAACTTGGCTTTGTTGATACCGGAAAACACCAGGATGATATCACTGATATCCTCGGTTTTTTCCTTGCTCTTTAAAGTCATCAGGCAACCGCTTTGAGCCATGGCCTCTACCTGAAGCACCCCCGGCATCAACGCGGCACCGGGAAAG
Organism: Balneolales bacterium; assembly: GCA_007135115.1. Taxonomy (GTDB): domain Bacteria; phylum Bacteroidota; class Rhodothermia; order Balneolales; family Natronogracilivirgulaceae; genus SLJN01. The sequence goes on along the minus strand of SLJN01000214.1, from coordinate 8,109 downwards.
TGCCCGTTGAAATACTCCTCGTTTACCGTCACATTTTTGACGGTTACAATACGATCGTCCTCCAATTCCAGTACCCTGTCCACCATCAGAAAAGGGTAACGATGAGGCAGAAGTGATTTGATTTCTTCGATATCTAACATGAATGATCTTTTTACACTAAGTAATTAGGATGTAGAATCTACAAAGCTACATAAAAACCTATCAGTCAACAACCCCGATATAAACATACGCCACTCCGCTGGTTAACGGATAATAGGATTGCGCTGAAAAAGCACCGGTATCAGCCATAAGCGAAGTGAACCTGGACCCAGCCGGGAATTTGGCGCTTGTTTCCGGCAAATACGTGTAGGCATCAGGGTTTCCGGTTAGCCATCCGCCAACTTTCGGGATGACATATTTACTGTAAAAATTAAAAGGATATTTCATCACCCCATAGGCCTGACCGAACTCCAGTACCACGACTTTACCGCCGGGCTTAACCACGCGTGCCATCTCTTTAAGTGCCGTAGACGGATCATCAACATTGCGGATGCCAAAGGCTATGCTGCTGATATCAAAGGAATCGTCGTCGTAGGGCAGATCCATGGCATCGGCCACTTCGAATTTAACGTCCAGATTTTTTCGTTTCGCTTTAGGCGGCCCCGGCTCGATCATCTCTTTGCAAAAATCGGTGCCCAGTACCCGACCATCTTCACCGACTACTTTTTTGAAGTCCAGAGCAAGATCCCCGGTGCCCGTTGCACAATCCAGGACATCCATCCCCGGCTCGGCGCCGCTCAGTTTAACCGTTTTTTTTCTCCACCGGTAGTGCGTACCCATGGATAACACACTGTTTACCATGTCGTACCGGTCAGCAATGGAGGCAAACATCGTTCTGACTTGTTCACTCATATTTCAGCTGACCTCCGGTTGGGCATTCAGGTGATTGGTGTAGTGCAGCAAAAGCGGTTCGTAATCACCATTGTTGTACTGAAGAACATTTATCGCACCATTGGCATGATGGATTTTCTGCATCCGGGAAATATCTTTATACAACCATCCGGAAAGCAGAATTCGAATCAACCGGCCGTGCAAAACAAAAAGCATATCCTTCCCCGTTTGTTGATTGATGATATGCTCAATGCATGATGAAGCTCGGTCAAACACCTGTTTCGGAGATTCTCCACCTTTAACCGGAAAGCTTATTTCTCCACTTGCCCACTTTTGCTTGGCTTGTGCAACCTGACTTTCCGTATCGGTGACCGGACTGCCTTCCATTTCTCCGAAGTCCATTTCATCAAGATCCCTGAAGCTTTGAATTTCCAGGTTTTTCATTGCCGATACCGGTTCGACCGTCTGCCGGGTGCGCTGCAAGCTGCTCACTGCGATGGTATCCACAGTTCGAGTCTGGAAAAAATTGCATAAAGCCTCAGCCTGCAATCTGCCGGTGTCATTCAAAGGCGCATCAATGCCACGCCCTTGTATTTTCATTTGTTTGTTGTAATCGGTTTCGCCGTGTCGGACGATATATACTTTCTTCACTTATCAGCTTTGGATTTAAAACTTTGCTTCTTTTTCTCTACCATGCGGATGGCTTCTTTTTCCATTTTTTGGATCTCTCCGATCTCCACGCCTTCGGCCATGGCGAATTTTACAATGATCATACGCAGCAGCCGATCGTTAAGTGTGACTTTTTTAGGGTCTTCTGTAATAAATAATTTGTTAATCAGTCTGCGATACATGCCGAATTTGAATACCAAAAAGAAGACCATACCCAGAACTAACTCAACATAGCTGCCGTCAATTCCCTTCATGCTCAAAACACCAACGGCAATCAAAAAGGTGACAAATTCGATATCGAATAATTTCAATAATCTTGATACTCCTGGGCCCACAAAAGCACTTTTGTTCAAATGCCAAAAGGGTAAAAAAATCAATGACAGAATGAGTGCCGTCCAAATGTTGGTCAGGAACAGCAGCAACAAGAATATAACCAGCGTGAGATTATCGGAACTCCGGATCCAGATTTCGGCAATCTCGAGCAGACGATCTACACTGTATTTTTTAAACAGATCCGGAGCGTAGGATTTCAATTGTTTTTCGGTTGTATGAAACCAGTTTCCGGCCGCGGTAAATAAACCGACCGGGGTTTCCACATACGAAGATTCGTTCACTCCTTTTCTGCGTCCTAAATTGAAGTCAAGCATATTTTTGGGTTATGATGCGACCAAATATACGAACGAGCTTCGGGGTTTCATAGTCCGTCTGTAATTACATACTATTTCTATTTGCGAAATCTATAGTATTTCATTATGCTATCACTTTAGTTAGTGCCTGTCGGAAGATTTGTGTACATAATGTGAGCGTCTATGCTAATCTATATGCTATTCGTAATCGTTGGTTTGTTTTTGAGTGATGCCGACGATCTGCAATATCTGGTCCAAACAAACCCGGAGGAAGCCGTTCAGGTAATTTCCGACAAACCCGATCTCAATGAAGATGCGGAGCTTTTGTATCTGTTGGGTTCGGCGCACTATCACTTGTGGCAGTATGAACGGGCGGTCACGCAGTTGGAGAAATCTATTGAGCTCGATCCGGAAAATATCGCTGCCAACGTGCAACTCGGGCAAGCCTACCGATCACTCGGGCGGGTGAATGATGCCTACAGCACCTTCAGTGAAATCCTTGAACAAGACCCGGATCACTATGAGGCTACCGTGTTTTTGGCTGATCTGTCACTGCAAATGGGCAACTACGAACAGTCTGGCGATCTCTACGACCGCCTTATCGAACGGGATGAAGGCAACAGTCGATATCACCAAAAACGCGCTGAAGTTTATCAGGCTACAGACAGCCTGAGCAAGGCTGTTGAAAGTTATGAAACCGCCCACATGTTAAACCCGAGCGGACTGTCCATCATGTACGAGTTGGCACGGCTCTATTACCAACTTGATGAAGTCGCTGATGCTGCGGAAATCATCGATCTGGCTCTTGATACCTATGATGAATCCGGACGCTTATGGCACGAACAGGGGCGCATTCAGTATGCCATGGGCAACCGCGAATATGCGGCACACAGCTATAATAAAGCGATCGAATACGGCAAAAATGATGCGGCGACCTGGCGGAACAAAGGGATGGCTTACCTGTTTTCAGAACAACTTTCGGAAGCACTTGAAGCCCTCGACACCTCACTTTCCAAAAATGATGAGGATCCCAAAACAGCCTTTTATCTCGGGATGGCCCTGGCAGACCGGGATCAACACGATGCCGCACTCAGCCACTTTGAGCTCGCCACCGATTTACAATATGATGAATTGCTTCGCGAGACCCAGACGCAGAAAGCCGTGTTGTTATCCGACATAAACCGTAAAGATGAAGCCATCACGCTTTACCGCCGCACTATTGATATGTGGCCGGAGCAGGAAGACCTGGTTTTCCATTTGGCAAGGCTCTATGATGAATACTACGAGGACAGATCCATTCCTCTGAACTATTATGAGGATTATCTCGCCCTGGAAACCGGAGACACCCAACTTGAGTCATACGCCGAGCAACGCATCCGGGTTTTAAAAAGGGAAATCCACATGGAAGAAGGAAGAACGGAGGATAATCCATGAATCTGGCGTAAGGGCTGACAAAACATTAAATATCTGAAATTGGAAACTACAAGTTAAACGCTATCAGGCCGGTTGGCGGAGGCACTCCCGGAAGGAAGTGCGTCTTGAACAACTTTTACATAACTCTCTATCTGTCCAGGTTCCTTTCCGCGCGACGAAGTCGCGCTATTTCCCCACACGCACTGTCATTTCGAGATCCTAATCCCACCTTCGGTTGCACTGTTGAGAAGGTGACAGAAACTTGATTCCATCATAAATTCAATGTTCTTTTCAATTAAGTAAGGCAAAACCTCGGCTAAAGTTTTGATTTATATTCACATAAAATCCGTGTTTTATCCGCGAAAATCCGCGGCAAAAAACATCTGTCACTGGCACTGGAGGCGAGGCTTAGAATATACTTATGCACGATGTGTACCGAGCCGTAATGGAGAAATCTGTCAAAATAAGCATCTACCCTTGCCTATAGTTTCAATCCAATCAAATCAAAACCAAGTTCTATTTGCCCATCAGCAGCTCACTGGCTACAGATTCCTCCGCTACGGTTCGGTTAACATTTATAATATTATTTACAAAGTCAGCTCACCTCCGGTCGGAATGACATAAGCTTTTGGGAGAGAAGGCGCGGCTTCGCCGCGCAAAAAACCCATCCCCTCGAATATTTCAGAGAGGATGGGTTTTATAAGTTTAAACACGTTGAATACGATTAATTCGACGTCACTGCAGAAGTATCTTCTACTTTGCCGTTGGAAGTCTTTTCTTTGCGTGTTTTGAATTTTTCCTGCGGACTTTCAACCGGTTTATTTTCCAGCACCTCATCGAGCAGAGGTTCCATCCGCTCAAGGTACTTGAAGTTGAGTCCCTGGATGACATCCTGTTCGATTTCCGCTACGTCTTTTTCATTCTTTTTCGGCAGGATGACTTTCTCAATTCCGGATCGCTTAGCCGCCAGGACTTTTTCTTTAATACCACCGACCGGCAATACCGATCCTCGCAGGGTAATTTCACCCGTCATGGCCACCGTGCTTTTTACTTTACGCTGTGTATAGATGGAAGCAACGGCAGCCAACAGGCCGAGTCCGGCTGATGGACCGTCCTTGGGGACAGATCCGGCCGGTACGTGGATATGGAGATCCCATTCGGTAAATGCGGAGAGCGGGATGTTAAATTCTTCAGATCGTGACTTCAGATAAGCCATAGCGAGCATGGCCGATTCCTTCATCACATTGCCGAGCTGACCGGTGATATTGATTTTTCCGCTGCCTTTGGCCACACTTGCCTCGATAAACAAAATGTCACCGCCGTATGGCGTCCAGGCCAACCCGGTTGAAACGCCGGGAACCGTGGTTCGTTCAGCCACCTCAGAAAAGAATTTCCGCTTGCCGAGATATTTTTCGACATCGTTTACGCCAATGGATGCCGAATCGATTTCTTCTGTGGCGACCTGAGTAGCTACACCACGGGCGATTCCGGCGATTTCCCGCTCCAGATTACGAACACCGGACTCCCGGGTATATTCATCAATAACCTTGGTGATGGCTTTTTGACTGATACGAAACTGATTCTTTTTCAGTCCGTTTTCGGTCACCGTTTTGGGCACCAGGTAAGTTTTGGCAATTTCCGTCTTTTCCTCCAACGTATATCCGCTAATATTAATCAGCTCCATACGGTCACGCAGCGCCGGTGGAATGGTATCCAGATTATTGGCAGTGGCTATGAACAGTACCTTGGAGAGATCATATTCTAACTCCAGGTAGTTATCATAAAACGTGTTGTTTTGCTCGGGGTCGAGAACCTCAAGGAGTGCTGAAGTAGGATCACCCCGAAAATCAGCGCCCACTTTGTCGATTTCATCCAGCATCAACAGCGGGTTACTGGTGCCTGCTTTTTTGATGCTCTGGATGATACGTCCCGGAAGCGCACCAATATAGGTTCGGCGGTGTCCGCGGATTTCAGCCTCATCCCGCAAGCCCCCTAAACTGAACCGGTTGAATTCGCGGTTCATCGCACGAGCAATGGATTTGCCGAGAGATGTTTTCCCGACACCGGGAGGGCCGTGGAAGCAGAGAATAGGCGCTTTCATGTCTTTTTTCAGCTTCAGAACGGCGAGGTACTCGATAATCCGCTTTTTGACTTTCTCCAGACCGTAGTGGTCTTCATCAAGAATCTTACGGGCGTTCTTGAGGTCGAGTTTATCTTCGGAATATTTGTTCCACGGTAGGTCCAACAACCATTCCACATAATTGTGGATGATGCCATAGTTCGGCGCATTCGTCGGGGTACGCTCCAGTCGCTGAAGCTCTTTTTCCAGAACAGGTTTAACATGCTCCGGCAGTTGGGACTCTTTTTCCTCAGCCCGCTCTTTGAGTTTCTTGGCCTCTTCCTGCTCACTGTCTTCACCGAGAGCTTCCTGTATAGCTTTGAGCTGCTGGCGCAGGTAAAAATCCCGCTGCTGCTGATCTATCTCGGTTTTGACTTTAGACTGAATTTCTTCGCTCAGATTGAGCACCTGCAACTCTTTGCGCAGATACTCCATCACTTTCTCCATTTTTTCGGAGAAGACCTTCATCTCCAACAGCTTTTGTTTTTCCTCAAGGGAAATGTTGAGGTTGGAGCTGATGAAATTCAGCAGAAAGTTCGGGCTGGTGATATTATTGATCGCTACACCTGCTTCCGAAGGGATGTTAGAAGATTGCTCAACAATCTGCGCCGCGGTTTCTTTGACCGAGCGAAGTGCCGCATCGAGCTCCATGCCGGACATATCCTGCTCATATTCATAAGCCTTTACCTTTGCCCGGAAAAAGGGATCTTCCTGCGTGAATTCTTCAATTTCGAAGACGCTTTTCCCCTGGATGACAATACTCTTACTGCCATCCGGCATTTTGATGAGCTTAAGGATGCGTGCGACAGTTCCAACGGTGTATAAATCGGCAGCCGCCGGGTCTTCCTGATCTTTCTTTTTCTGGGATACAATTCCGATGGTTTTATCGCTCTCATAAGCCTGTTTTACCAATTTCAGAGAACGGTCACGTCCCACCGTAATAGGGATAACCACACCGGGGAACAGCACCGTGTTTTTTAATGGGAGTATGGGGAGATTCTCGGGAATCTCGGATTCGGTGAGTTTCTTCTCCTCTTCTTCAGAAAGTAGCGGAATGGCCTGTTCGTAATCTTCCAGCTCTTCCCCTGCTGCAAATTGATCGGCAAAATTAAAAATATCTTTCATAAATCTGGTCTTAAAGTCTGTTTAATTCTTTAATGGCGTGAAGCTTTCAAATGATTCGGTTTTATTGATGCCATCAACTATCGCACATAGTCATATTTAGCATCGAATATCTTATTAATGTGTTGTTTCGCAATAAATTCATTTTGATTGATAACCAAGTGCCATAGTTGAATGTCCGTCTGAAAACGACCATGTCTTGTCTCGAACAAGAGTGTCGTTTATAGAGTTTAGGACAATTGTCAAATGACGGGCCATAATACTGAAATCTAACAGATCGACAGAACAATCTGCTGAATTGACATATATAAAAATTTTACTTTATTCATCCTGACAAATAGACATGACATGAATGGATAAACCGCGGATCGGCACGGATTAAAACGGAATTTGTTGATAAGTTTCAAGTTTCAACATCCTGCCCACCAAAACCTTCCTCTTGATTTATGCGATAACTCCACCAAACGCTGTCGGATTTTTTCAAATGCCGATAGGTGTTGGGTGCCCATGGATAATTGGACAGCCGGTTAGATTCCTCCATTCCGTCGCGGGTAGATAAGTTGTTCTGGCCAGCAGATTATCCAGCGACTGGAGTGCCAGTGACAGATGTTTTAACCGCGAATCTGCACGGATTGAAACGGATTTTGTGGGCTATGTGTAAATAACACTAAGTCCGGAACGCAGTGGAGGACGACCGAACTAAGCCCCGACCGTTGCGGAGCAAAAGGTCGGGGGTACGAGAATCACCCACCACCCTACATCCCGAGGCAAAACGATGAACCTGGTATAAATTGTCGCCGAGGGATGCACGGGAAAGCGCCGACCTACACACCCTCCGCGAGGACGCGTGGTGATAGTGGGCCGGTGCGGGGACGCACACGGCCGGCGTTTAGGTTTTTATGCAGGTTTATGTCACCTTCTCAACAGTGCCACCGAAGATGGGATTAGGATCTCGGGATGACATTGCTGCTGGGGGGATAGCGCGGCTTCGCCACGCGAAAAAAATCTTAAATGTGATTCAATTTTCTGGAAACAAATTTTTGTTAGAGTTGTGCAACAGACACAGCGGGCGCAACGGTCGGGGCTCATTTCGGTCGTCCTCCGCTTCGCTACGGACTTTGGGCTATCTTTAGGTTGTAACACTGGTAGACAACTTGTTTATCTATCGAAGGGTAATAACTCCAATTTTGGACGAGCAGCAAAAGATCTAATCATTGTACATCATCATAAGTACACGATTGGCCTTTTATCTTGGGAGTTGCTCGACTTTTTGAGGAAGCCTTATTTATT
>SLJN01000063.1 GCA_007135115.1 Balneolales bacterium | reverse complement strand
CGGGAAATACCCGGAGTAATTTCGGCATTCAGGCGCGTATTCTGTTTTAGCCTGATTAAGTATTTTCTTACAGACACTAAGCAAGCTGCAATCGGGCGTATTCCACTGCGATGCAAAAGTCTCCCATATAAATTAATCCGGCAGCCTCAGCCATATTTTGGGATTGCTCACTGTGAGCACCCGGCTGGGTCCAGACGACCGGATTTTGATTTCTTTTTTGCGCAAATGTGATGATGTCTTTTACCGATTCCGTAGCTTTTCGAGGATTGCGAAAGATAAGAGCTATATCGATATGTACCTTCGGTAAATCTTGCATAGTAGGCACACACGGGTGGTCAAGAACACTCTCGTAATTAGGATTGACCGGATAAATGGCACGTCCGATGTTCAAAAGTCGGCGGGCAATGGAATTACTGCTGCGCGATGTATTGGGAGATGCGCCTATCACAGCAATATTTCTTGTCTTATCCAATATCTTGATTAATTCGTGATCCGTCATAGAATTACAGTTTTAAAATTTCGATTTTAAACATCTTCGATGCTGATAATGATCTCTCTTGCGGGTTAAATTTCTTACAGAAAACATGTAGACGGTTTTGCAAAACTGTCTATTGCTGTGCTGCCTATTCACGGATGTTATCAAATCCATCGAATACAAATAAACGGTAATTGTGGTCACCTAACCTGGTGATTTTAATCTTGTGATTAATCTAATATTCTTATAATCGGAATGCGAGATGCTAATGTTGTTTGAGGCCGCTCAATTTGATTGGGTCGGTTGGATACTCATACCTCTGTTGATCTTTTTTGCGCGGGTTCTTGATGTAAGTATAGGCACCCTGAGGATCATTTACGTATCCCGTGGGATGCAGGCCCTCGCTACATTTGTAGGCTTTTTTGAAGCATTGATCTGGCTTTTGGCTATTGGTCAGATCATCCAGGATTTGGGAAACTGGGTCTCCTATATCGCTTTTGCAGCCGGGTTTTCTGCCGGGAATTATGTGGGAATATACCTTGAAAACAAACTGGCAATCGGTATGCTTTGCGCCAGAGTCATTTCCAATGAAAATACCGATGTACTCATCCGAGAGCTTGAAGAGCAAAACTTTGGCGTCACGCAGATGGATGCTAAGGGTAAAACCGGAAAAGTTGACTTAATCCTGAGTGTATTTAAACGAAAACAGCTGGAGCAGTTTCAAAAACTTGTTCAGGAGCATACTCCGAATGCTTTCATCTCCATTGAAGGGATTCAATCAGCCAGAGAAGGCTTCATTCCGTCCGCCCGGCGATCGGTGGGTGTGGGTGGAAAATAGTCTACATTTGATGCAGATGTTAAGAAATTAACCCGCTCCACCGGAGGCCCCGCCGCCAGCGCTACCTGCTGTAGAAACCGGGGTAGCCGAACTTGATACCGATGTGCTGAAGCCGGTAACAGCCGTATGAAAACTCGCAGATTGTATAGATAGAAAACTTGTTTGAGGGAGATCGGAAGTAAACTTCTCCATTTGTTTATCAGCAAATCCGAACCCAATAGCATAGCAAAGGTGACGGATTTTATCTTGCGGATCGCTGAAATCTGACGGATTTGCTTTCTTTAAGCCTATGTAATAAGCTTGAATCTGCCGGTAATGCTGAAGTCCTTCAGGTGTATAATGCAGGTAGAAATAACTTGAGAAGGTCAGCAAGAACGCCGCTGCTACAGTTATAAAAAACAGGGCCGGTCCATGCATCAAAACGGTAAATGATAAAGCTATCAAGCTGAAACCAATTCCGAGAGCCCAGTGGTGCCGGGACTTTGAGTCAGGAGCGTATGGAATTTTATGCTCTGCCGTTTCTTTTAACTTTTTGTTCCATGATTCAGCAAATTCAGCATTATCATCTGCCTCAAATAAGTTACTAAGCAACAGGGTTTCCTCATCTGCACGTTTGTTTATGTACTCCAACAGCATCATTTCAGACTCATCAGCACCATCAGGATAAATTCCGGTCGGAGTAATTTTGAATTCCGAGGTGTTTTCGGTAAACCAGGATGTATCTTCCGAGGGCTGTTCCTCGATAGTTAAAGCTCCTCTTCTGGCCAGGTCAAACAGGGAAGCTGCCATCATGGTATTGCTGCTCTGCCGGTGATGAACCTCCCAGGAAGCAATTGCGGGAGAAACATCGGGAAAAGCAGTGGTAGGCTCTATCCTACGTATTTTCTGACGATTACGCCAACCATAAAAGACACCACCGAGTGAGATAAAGATTATGACATAGCCTCCGATTTTTGCGATTTCCGCATATCGCTCCTGTCGTTCCACAGATCTTTGATGACTTTCAGCCCACGCGGCTTCTTGGTCATCCGACCAATCCGGATCAACTTCGGGAGCATCCGACGGAGCCTTGGCTAACAATGAAGATGGAAAAACCGTACGAACTTTGATAAACTCATCCCGGGAAACCGGTCCGCCTCTTACGCTGAATTGCGAATTTTCATCATTCGTATCCAGATTTGCTGATGGAGATCTGAGCCAGAAATAGCTATCGAGGTCGGTCTCGGATGGTAGCAGAAGGGTTACCGAAATTTTCTCTGTGGGTTTATCCCATTCATCAGAAAGTGCTTCCCAGAAAAATTCACTCCATTCCTCGTTGCCGTGGATAACGCCTT
>SLJN01000037.1 GCA_007135115.1 Balneolales bacterium | reverse complement strand
GTGAAGGGGATGACATCGACTATTTGAAGAAAATTGCTAAAAAAAATGATGTTGAAGATTCGGTAGAATTCAACATTCATCCCTCCGATGAAGAGCTTGCAGAGCTGTACGCCCGGGCTTGGTTGAAAGTATTACCCAGCACCAGAGAAGGACAAGGTTTGGTTTATGATGAAGCATTGAGCTTCGGAGTGCCGGTTTTGGCCGTAGCCGGCACCGTTGCTGAAGAATTTATCACCCACCGCGATAACGGTTTATTGGTAGAATCAAGAGAGCCCGGGGAGCTTTCCGGGTGGATCAATTTTGCCATTCGGGATGCGCAATGGCGGCAGCAGGCGGGGGATCGGGCCGTTGAACTTTCGAGAGAGTTGGCCATTCATGAGCGTTTTGAATCCGAGATGCTTTCGATTATAAAAGGGAATCAGGAATGTGCGGTATAGCCGGAGTGGTTGGCGGAAACCCCGAAAAGTTGAAACCTGTGGTTGCAGCGATGACGGACGCCCTATCCCATCGCGGACCGGATGCACAGGATGTTGTTGAAATCTCAAATGGAGCATTCGGTCACGCCCGCCTGAGCATTCTGGATACCACCGAGGCGTCCAATCAACCTTTTTCGACGGATAATCAGTCGTGGCTGACCTACAACGGCGAGATTTACAACTATCGGGATTTACGAGCCACGCTGGAACAAAACGGGGAAACGTTTTCAACTTCCGGCGATACCGAGGTACTCTACCGGCTCTGGAGACATTCCAACAGGGAACGGCTTTTTACGGAAATGACCGGCATGTTTGCATTCGGGTTTTGGGATGATAAAACTGAAAGTCTGACTTTGGTGCGTGACCGCATCGGCATCAAGCCACTTTATTACGGATTTCAGGATGGCGTGCTTTATTTCGCTTCCGAACTTCGGGCTATGATGGCCGCCGGCTTTCGCTCGCTGAACCACAGCATTTTACCGGAATTTCTTACGCTTCAGTCGATACCGGGTGAACAAACCTTGTTGAAGGATGTTCACAAAGTTAATCCCGGAGAAATTATTACCTGGACGCCCGGATCCGGCTCGCTTAACCGGGAGCAGTATTATGATCTTACCAACCCCGATGTATTCACAGAGGAGGAGTCATCCATTGAAGATACTCTCCGTGCCTCCGTATCGGATCGGTTAGTGAGCGATGTGCCTTTGGGTGCCTTTTTGAGCGGGGGGATTGATTCCACACTCGTTGTAGCGTTGATGCAGGAACAAACCAACACCGACGTGAACACCTTCACGGTGGGTTTTGATGATGCACCCGAAGATGAACGGGAAATCGCCCGGATGGCCGCCGAACATTTGCAGACTCGTCATCACGAAATCATTTGTACCCGGGAGCAGGTGTTGGATAAGATACCGCAAGCTGTTCAGAATCTGGATGTTCCAGGGGGAGATGCCGTTAACACGTATCTGGTTGCCGGACTCACCAGAGAACAGGGGATCAAAGTAGCTCTGTCGGGGCTCGGGGGCGACGAACTTTTCGGCGGATATCCCTCCTTTGAATTTTACCGGAAAGTCGGCCGAATGAAGATGCTACTGAAACTCCCCAAACTACTCAGAGCCGCAGCAGCCGGACTGATATTTCGTGGTCATACTCCCGCTAATCAAAAACTTCGTCAGCTTTTGTCCGGAAATATCAGTCCTTCGGAAGTAGTTCGAACCCAGCGCACTGTATTTAACCGGCAGATGTTGTCAGAGTTGGGAATGAATGACGAAATTTCGTTTCCGTCCGCCGGATCAATTTCAAATCGGCATGAGGCTACCGAACTGTCGCTTAGTGAGTTGCATTATTACTGTATCCCACTCTTACTTCAGGACACCGATCAAACCTCTATGGCGCATGCCCTCGAAGTCCGTGTGCCGTTATTGGATCATCGGCTCGTCGGCCAGGTGCTGAGAAATCCGCAAAAAGCCAACGCGCTGGGGCGCCCGCCAAAATCCAAACTGATTGAACTGTTGCAATCGCGGGTTCCCCGGGAAATCTGGGACCGGCCCAAACAGGGGTTTGTATTGCCGATGGATTCATGGATGAAGGGTGAATTAAAATCATTCACCTTGGAAGGGCTATCGTCTGACCGGCTGCGCAAGGTTATGGACGGAGCCTATATCGACCAACTTCGCGATTCCTACTTAAATGGTGATGAATCGATCACCTGGTCGCGAATCTGGCTGCTGGCCGTGCTGGGGCATTGGCTGGAAAACAACCGGATTGCATGCTGAAGTTGTTGCATGTCATACCCAGTATCGCCCCGAAAAGCGGCGGTCCGGCAGGCGCCGTGATTGCCTATGCCAACCTCAGCACATCGTTTGCGGAAGTGACCATTCTCACAACCCGCGAGGATTTGGGGGATCAAAGTGTCGAAAGTCTGAGAAAGGAAACCGGCCTTTCGAAAAGCGTGAATCTGGAGGTTTTCCCTCACTTAGGCCGACACAGCGCAAAGTATTCGAGAGCAATGCTTCGATGGATGAACCAGCATCTCAGCTCGTTTGATGTTGTTCATCTACACGCCGCTTTTTCGGTGATGACCTCACTCAGCGCCCGCAAATGTCGCAAATTCGGTGTACCCTATGTTTTCAGACCGCTTGGTACCTTAACCGGCTATTCCCTCGGAGCCGGGCATAGTAAGCTCAAACAGATGTATTGGCGGATGTTCGAATCCCGAAGCGTAGCCAAAGCCGGCGGAATACACGTGACTTCACCGGCTGAAAAGTCAGCCGTGCAGCAGCTTACCGGTCATACCAATATTTCGGTTATACCCATTCCGATGAAAGCTCCGAACTCCTTAAATCCGGATAAAAACAACACCACGGATAACGATACGCTGCAATTCGGGTTTCTGTCTCGCATTCATCCTAAAAAAAACCTTGAGTCGCTATTTAAAGCCCTTGCCGATGCTGAGATCCATCAAAAGTGGCACCTTCGAATTGCCGGAGATGGGGATCAAAATTACATAAACGAATTGCAATCGCTTGCCCGGCAACTTAGAATCCATGATCGCATTTCCTGGGAGGGATTTCTGAGTGGCGATGATAAAACCCGGTTTTTTCGATCTGTAGATTTCTTTTTATTACCTTCCTTTGATGAAAATTTTGGTATCGCCGCCGGAGAGGCGCTCAGTCATGGAGTGCCGGCCATTTTGAGTGATCAAGTGGATATAGGCTCCTGGGGCGATCAACTTTGCGGAGTGATCATCTGTAAAACCGGTCCCGAATCCATTCGAGAGGCTTTACGCACCGCCGGTTCATGGTCCGCAGACGAGCGGGAGGCAAAAGGCCGGAAAGCCCGTGAAATGATCACCTCCAGCTTTAATCCCGAAACGATAACCCACCAGTTGCGTGAGTTCTATACCACTTTGTGACAACCTGACCGCCCTCATTCTCACCTGGAATGAAGTACCGAATATTGACCGCACGTTAAGCCGGCTCACGTGGGTTGGCCGCATTGTCGTGGTGGATTCCTTTAGCTCCGACCGAACCCCGGAGATTGCGAGCAGTTATCCGAATACGGAGGTGTATCAACGTGAGTTTGATGATCACACCAGTCAATGGAATTACGGCTTGCAGCAGACCGGAATGGATACCGAATGGGTGCTGTCGCTCGATGCGGACTATTATTTACCGGAAGATGTAAGCAAAGAAATCACCCGAAAAATCGAAGAAGCCGGCGCTGATGGGTATCGTTTACATTTTCGCTACGCCATCAACGGAAAGCCGATTCGGTCGGGCATTTATCCACCGGTGATCGCCTTATTCCGGCGTGAAAAAGGGATTTACGAACAGGATGGTCACACCCAAAAACTCAAGCTCAGCGGCACGGTGGCAGATTTGCAACATCGGGCACTGCATGACGATCGCAAACCGATGAAACGCTGGCTGACATCCCAGTACAACTACGCTTCCCTTGAGGCGGAAAAGCTGTTGGGTTCGGAGCAGGCTTCGCTATCCCGCCAGGATAAACTGCGGTTGAAGCGAAAATGGACCCCGTTTTTGGTTTGGATCTATTGTATATTTGGCCGTTCAGGATGGCGGGACGGCGCAGCGGGTGCCCAATATGCGTTTCAGCGCATGATCGCGGAAGCCCTGCTGCAATATTGTTTGATCGAAAAGAAATCGGAGTCAGAAAAGTAACATGTACATACTTGGCATAAATGCCTGGCACGGAGATGCATCAGCAACCCTTTTGAAGGACGGCGAAGTTGTTCTCGCCATCGAAGAAGAGCGGATCAACCGGAAAAAACACTGCGCCGGTTTTCCTTCCAATGCCATTCAGGCCTGTTTGGACCATGCCGGAATTACGATTGCGGATGTTGATCATATCGGGATTTCCACCAACCCGTCGGCCAACCTGAAAGAAAAAGTCTCCTACAGCCTGAAAAGGCTCACCCGAATCCACAAAATGCTGTGGGACCGGATGTCCAAAGTGTTCCGGAATAAAGATCTCAAACAAATTCTCGCGGAGGAGCTGGGCATTTCCGAGTCGGAGATCAATGCTGAAATTCACCGGGTTGAGCATCATATTTGTCATCTTGCAAGTGCCTGGTACCCTTCATCATTTAAAAAAGCCGCCTTGCTCACCCTGGATGGCATGGGAGATTTTGTATCCGCAAAATGGGGGTATGCGGAAGGCAATGAAATGACCGTCACAGGTCAGGTCGAATACCCGCACTCAATCGGGTATTTTTACACGACCATCTCCCAGTACATCGGCTTCACCAAATACGGTGACGAAGGCAAGGTCATGGGACTCGCGCCCTACGGAAATCCGGTCTATATGGAGGCCATGGAAAAAATTCTGCAAGCGGCGCCGGATGGGGAAATCGGCTATCAACTCGGGTTAGATTATTTCCGGCACGACTCGGAAGGTATTCAGATGCAGTGGGATGACGGCCCGCCGCAGGTCGGGACGATGTACAGCGATGAAATGGAAAAATTACTGGGAGTCCCACCGAGAACCCCCGACCAACCGCTTGAACAGGTGCATAAAGATATCGCCGCATCCCTTCAGCAGCGCGTTGAAGATGTAGTTTTTGAGATGCTGAACCGGCTTGCCCATCAAACTAATACTGATCATCTCTGTATGGCCGGGGGCGTCGCCCTGAACTCGGTGTTAAATGGCAAAATTCGTCATAACACCCCTTTTCGCGAAATTTATATTCACCCTAATGCCGGGGACGGCGGTACCTCGCTGGGAGCGGCGCTCTATATTCACAGCCGGCAGGACGGCGCGGAACATTTTAGCCTTCCGCACGCCTATTTGGGAGACACGTTT
The DNA here is from genome assembly GCA_007135115.1 of Balneolales bacterium. Lineage (GTDB taxonomy): Bacteria > Bacteroidota > Rhodothermia > Balneolales > Natronogracilivirgulaceae > SLJN01. The sequence goes on along the minus strand of SLJN01000037.1, from coordinate 5,252 downwards.
TCTGATGATGCCATTCGCAACACTTTTCAGGAGCATGGTATCGAAGCCCAAAAATTGAGCGAACCGGAGTTGATTGATCAAACCGCCCGCGCTGTTGCCGATGGCAAAGTGGTGGGGTGGTATCAGGGGGCGATGGAGTGGGGGCCTCGCGCGCTTGGCTCCCGGTCGATTGTAGCCGACCCACGCCGCGATGATATGAAGGATATTTTGAACGCCCGCATCAAAAAACGTGAGAAATTTCGTCCGTTTGCCCCATCCGTTCTGGCTGATTATACCGGTGAATTTTTCGAAGATGATTATCCGGCCCCCAATATGTTGATGGTTTATCCGGTAAAAGAGAAAAAGCGAAGTGAGGTGCCTGCGATCACGCACGTAGACGGTTCCGGCAGGCTGCAAACTGTCCATCGCGACTATCACCCGCGTTACTATGACCTGATCGACCGCTTCCGCGAGTTAACCGGTGTGCCCATGGTCCTGAATACCAGTTTTAACGAAAACGAGCCGGTGGTACACACGCCGGAGGAGGCTCTTGACTGCTTCCTGCGAACCCGGATGGATGTCCTGGTCATCGGGGATTACTTTCTGGACAAAGAGCAGCTGAATCAAGATAAGGAAGCCGGACAGGAAGCAAAAAATGTTTCATAATCGGCATTCGTAGCTGAAAACAGGTAACTCATGCGTATTCTCGCCCTTGTAGATCGGTGGAGTCGCGGCGGGGTTCCGACGGTCATTGCCAATCATCAAAAGATGGTGACGGATGCCGGCGGCGAATACCGGTTGTATTGCTACTACGCTCCTGATCCGGATGCCCCGCCGATGCCCGAATGGGTTACGCACGGAGAGGCACGATTCCGGGGAGATCCGAAAACCATCTTCCAATTTTACCGGTTGCTGAAAACCTTCCAGCCAGATGTCATACACGATCACTTTGGCGGTTTTTGGTCGGCCTTCTATTTGCTGCGACCCGGATGGGCAAAGCGATCGCTGCTGCACTATCATAATGAATACATCCCGGTGGAAGAGACGCCCGATCAAAACCGGGCCGGCCGGGATCGTCTGTTTTTCCGTTTTCTGATGCCGCGTTATGCAAAAATTCTAACGGTAAGCGATCACAACCGTCAGCGGATTATCAAATACGCCGGTATCGACAAGGAAAACGTTCAAACCCTGCCCAACTCTATAGATCCGCAGCAATATCAGCGTGTGTCAGATCAGCAAACCTCCATTCACGAAACTTTTGATATTCCCCGGGATGCTTTTGTAGTGGGCACACACGGACGGCTGGTGTATGAGAAAGGAATCGACACGACGGTAGAAGTGGTTGCGGAGCTGATCAAACGGGAGCAGGATCGTCCGGTGTGGGGCCTCATCTCCGGTAGCGGGGACATCCACTACGAAGCCGGTTTGAAGGAGCATGTTGAACGTCTCGGAATTTCGGACCGGATTATTTTCACCGGGTACCGAAGCGATATTCCCGATATTCTGGCAGCGATGGATCTGTTTCTGATGCCTTCGCACCAGGAACCCTTCGGGCTGACAATTCTGGAAGCCATGGCCATGCGGGTGCCTGTTGTGGCGGTCCAGCCTGAGCAAGGCGGCGGTCCGTTGGAAATCATTGACCATCAAAATAACGGAGTTCTGATTCCTAAAAGAGATCCGAAAATAATCGCCGATGCTTGCCTGGAAATTTTGAATTACAAAAGTTATGGAAAGCAACTTAGTGATCAGGCCTACGAAGACCTTAAGCGTTTTCACCCGGAAAAGATTGGCTCTGCATTGTTGCAAATATACCGGGCGTACTGTTGAGTCAGGTTAAAGCTGTTTCACTATCCGGCTTTCCGGGCATTCATTCCGAAACGTGAAACCGGATTTCCTCAAGTTTTTCATCAAATTCGTTATACAGTTCCACTCGCCAGGAGCCCGGTTGAAGGCCAACGGAAGAGTAGGTTCGCCAGTTCGGGGACCGGCCGACATTGCTGTCGAAGGTGAAATAGCGCTCATCCTCATGATACCATCGGAACGTCACTTTATGCATTTGGTACGTACTGTGAATCACCGCAAATCCCCATGCGCGTTCATCATCCATCTCGAACGATTGTACCACATCCACAGGTTCTCTTTCCACAACATCTTTAGCTAAAAGGAATTCTTCGACATACAGCGTATCTTCATCAGCAAGTTCGGTATCCTGGTCGAGGGTATCGGGTTCGGCATGCGGAAGAGTGAACCCGAAGATGCTTGCCGTTATAAGCGCCCCTGAGCAAAAGTAAAAGAATTGGCGTAACATATTTATGAAGAAAAAGTTAGTTGATGTCTATCCCTACGTGCGAGGTAGAGATGGAAAAATCAGTTTCCTGTTACTTAAGCGGTCTGTTGATGTCATCTATGCGAATCAATGGCGTATGATCGGTGGAAAAGTTCAGGATGGAGAAACCTACTGGCAAGCAGGCCTCAGGGAAATGAAAGAAGAAACCGGATCAGATCCAATAACCTTCTGGACGATACCCCTCGTGAACACCTTTTACGAACACCAAACCGATACGATTCATCAAATCCCGGCTTTTGCCGCCGAGCTTTCTCAAGATCATAATATTTTATTGAATAAGGAACATCAAAACTACAAATGGTTGCCGAAAAAAGAAGTGAAAAATTATCTATCATGGCCGCAGCAAATTCGGTTGATTTCTTCTGTTGATGAAATCGTTACCGAAGGTCGTATTTTAGAGAAATGGCTGATCGATTTACCCCAATGATTTTTAAAAGTATTACCACATTCATCGCGCTGATTGTTTTTCTGCCGGCTCTGTCATGGTCGCAACTTTTCGAAACCGACCGCTACGAGTTCGGGCTGTCTCCGGATTTATGGTACAACAGCGTCGACGGTGTACAAGTCGGCATCATGGGAGGGATGCGTGAACACGGCAGAATTCAGGAAGGTCCACATTTTATCGATTACGGCTTGATGTTGGGAACCCGGTATCCCGATATCACTTTGCATTATCGATTCAATTACCGTCACACGCTCATCAGCCGGGGAGAATTTGAGCGTCTCTCGGGTAATCTCCGCTCTTTTCGAAGGGATGGGTTTCAACAACATGGTGCCGGTTTGAACTGGAATCAGCGTTTCGGTGACGATCAATTAGTATGGAGGGTGGATGCGCAGTATTATGCCCACGAAATTTATGATGACCGCTACCAGCTCTATCAACATCTTTGGAATGAAGGCTGGACCGATATCGTGCGCCTGCGAGCCGGTTTGACAAACTGGGGGGATTTACACCGAAATTCTTCCGTTTGTGTTGATGCGCGGCTATCTCCGGGTACTTTAGACACTGATTCTTTTGCGCGAGTTGAGGGGACGGCGCAACACCGTTTCCGGTTTGCTGATTCTTTCGGTTTGAATATTCGCGGCTATGCCGGTTGGGTTTCTGAAGCATCGCCATCTACTTATCACCTCGGTTTTGCCGGGGCCTCTCTGATTGATTTTCAGGATTCCCGCTTAACCCGGGCCAGGGGAACCCTGCCGCCTTCCTGGACAAAAAACGGACTTTTGCACAAATCCGGGGGAGCGAATATACGTGGATTTCAGGAAAGAGAAGCGCGTCAGCGGGATGTGACGGATCCGGCAGCAATTTCATCAACCGAACAAGTGCCTCTTGCGCCATTAACAGAGGCCGCGTTTGCCTTCAATACGGAATTGGAGGTGCCGAATCCGGTAAATAGCTGGCTTAAATCATTTCCGGTAGTTGGCGAATTCATACAGTTTTCATCCTATTTGTTTAATGATACGGGTGCATTCATGATATCAGAAGATCAGGCTTTTGAGGATACCACGCTCTGGCTGATTAATGCCGGGGCAGGCTTTGAACTTTCTGTGAATGTACCTGATTATTTAGGTCGCAAACGCGGTTTCCAGCTGCGTTTTGATCTTCCATTCTGGTTTTTTGATTCGAATGCAAACGAGTCTCAATTTGAACTCAGACCCCTAATCGGGCTGGGTAGTATCTACAATTTCTAAATAAAGTCTACTTAAGGTATGAAAGTATTAGTCATAAATTGCGGAAGCTCTTCCGTCAAATACGAGTTATTTGAATCCGAAAAAGAGGAAACCATTTGCTCGGGCATCGTGGAAAGAATTGGTGCCGTAACAGCCATCACAAAGCACAAGCCTCGAGGCGGAAAGGAAATCAAAGATACCGCGGTAATTGAAAACCACGAAACGGCGCTAAAAGCCGTGATGGACTATCTGATGGATTCCGACAACGGGGTTGTCCGTGGAAAAGATGACATCCAGGCGGTTGGCCACCGGGTTGTACACGGGGGCGAAACGTTTAAGGATTCGGTTTTAATCAATGATGAAGTGGTTGAAGCTATTGAATCGGCCGTGGATTTGGCACCATTGCACAACCCGCCAAATCTCAAGGGTATTCAGGCCGCCCGGAAGCAATTGCCCAATGTTCCGCATGTAGCGGTATTTGATACGGCATTTCATCAGACCCTACCGGAGCAGGCGTTTTTATACGGCATTCCCAACAGACTGTACCGGCGTTATCGAATCCGAAAATACGGATTCCACGGAACCAGCCACTACTACGTCAGCCGGCAGTATTTCAAGAAGATCAATGAACGGCGTAAGGGAACGCGGGTTATCAGCTGTCATTTGGGAAACGGAGCATCGATATGTGCCATCAAAGACGGCCACTCGGTTGATACCAGCATGGGTTTTACACCGCTATCCGGTCTGATTATGGGGACACGCAGCGGCGATATCGATCCGTCTATACTGTTTTATCTGATAGAAAAAGAGGAACTTTCCTTAAATAATGTCCACGCACTGCTGAACAAGCACAGCGGATTGCTTGGTTTGAGTGGTTTTGCCGCCGATATGCGGGATTTGATCAATGAAGCCGATGACGGCGACCGTCGATGCCGTCAGGCGATTGAGGCTTTTTGCTACCGAATCAAGCATTATATCGGATCATATTTTGCAACATTGAATGGTTGTGATTCCATTATCATGACGGCCGGAATCGGCCAGAACTCACCACGCATTCGCGCTACGGCTCTTTCAGACATGGAGTATATGGGTGTCATCCTCGATCCTGAAAAAAACGAGTCGGCCAAACCCGATGAAGAAACCTTAATCAGCCATGAAAATTCCAGTGTGGATGTTTACGTGATTCCAACCAACGAAGAGCTTGTGATTGCCAAAGACGCTGCAAAAATAGCCACAGCAGCCCAGCAATCCCCCT
>SLJN01000390.1 GCA_007135115.1 Balneolales bacterium | reverse complement strand
GTGAGGATTTTACAATTCCGATAACGCAGAGATCGGTCAAAAAGACGGTTATGCAAAGCCTTCCAAAACACAAGGTTCATGCAGCCAGATATCCAAGCGCTCGAAGCAGAAATTAAAGAGTTTGAGATTTCCTCCCCGGAAGACCTCGAAGCCTTCCGCCTGAAATACCTATCCCGAAAAGGAGTGATCCCGGAGCTGCTCGGCAGCATCGGTCAGGCACCCAAAGAAAAGCGCGCCGAACTCGGGCAGCAGCTCAATGCCTTAAAAAAGCTCGCCCAATCCCGGTTTGATGAAAAAAAGCAGGAATTCGAGTCCGGCAGTGCGCGATACGCCGCCGCTACCGATGATATCACCCTTCCCCCGGCTCCGGCTCCGGTTGGCTCGCTTCATCCCCTCACGCAGGCGATGAGTGAAATCAAAACGATATTCATGCGGATGGGCTTCACCATTGCCGACGGGCCCGAACTGGAAGACGATTTTCACAACTTTACGGCCTTGAACTTCCCTCCGGAACATCCGGCCCGGGATATGCAGGACACTTTCTTTGTTCGCAAAAACGAGGAAGATCCATCGGAAGATCAGGTGCTGCGAACGCATACATCTCCCGTGCAAATCCGGTTGATGAAAGAGCATCCGCCGCCGTTGCGGGCCATCATGCCAGGTCGGGTTTACCGAAACGAATCCATCACGGCAAAATCTTACTGCCTGTTCCATCAGGTAGAGGGGCTGGCTGTGGATACCGATATCAGTTTTGCCGAGCTCAAGGAAACGCTGATTTTGTTCACCCGCGAAATGTTTGGCTCCGATACCGCCTATCGCATTCGTCCCTCCTACTTCCCGTTCACCGAACCCAGTCTTGAAATGGATATCTGGTGGGGATCCAAAAAAGGCGGACAGTGGCTGGAAGTGCTCGGCGCCGGAATGGTCCATCCGAATGTGCTTAAATCCGTGGACCTCGACCCGCAAGAGTTTACCGGTTTCGCTTTTGGGATGGGCGTTGAGCGATTAACCATGCTCTGGTACGGGATCGATGATATCCGCCTGTTCTATGATAATGATGTTCGTTTTCTGGAGCAGTTTCATTAAGGTCTCTGAGAGAACGGCAATATCCGCGTTCCGCTCGTCAAGTAAGTGCTCATGCACGAAAAATTTAAACTCAGACTGATAATTACATTTTCCTCAGGCAACACTAACCTATGCTGATCTCATACAACTGGCTTAAAGAATATATTGACCTCAATCTCTCAGCAGAAGATACCGCCGAAGCCCTAACGCTTACCGGTCTTGAAGTCGAAGATGTCATTGACCGCGGCGGCAATCTGGATGGAATCGTAGTCGGCAAAGTTGAAGAGTGCAATGCCCACCCCAATGCGGATAAACTCGTGCTGTGTAAAGTTGATGTGGGCGATGAGGTATTGCCGATTGTTTGCGGAGCCCCCAATGTTGAAGCCGGTCAGTATGTTCCGGTGGCGCTTACCGGTACCTCGCTTCCTCTTGGCAACAACGGTGAGATGGTTAAAATCAAAAAATCCAAAATACGCGGCGAAGAGTCCCGCGGGATGATTTGTGCGGAAGATGAATTGGGTTTGGGTGATGATCACTCCGGAATCATGGTTTTAGAGGAAGAAGCTGCGCCCGGAACCCCGCTCATTGATGTGCTGCAACTGGAAAAAGATACCGTTTTTGAGATCGGCCTCACCCCTAACCGGCCCGACGCCACCTGCCATATCGGAACTGCTCGTGATCTGGCCGCTGTGCTCGATCAGCCGCTTAAAAAGCCGCATCAGGAAGAGGCTGTTCCTGAAAATGATCTGGGTGACAAAGCCACGATCCGTATAACCGACACCCGGCAGTGCGGGCGGTATGTTGGTCTCATGATTGAGAATATCACGGTGCAGGAGTCACCGCAATGGCTTAAAAACCGGCTTTTGTCCATCGGGCTGCGACCGATTAACAACATCGTCGACGCCACCAATTTTGTGCTGCACGAAACCGGTCAGCCGCTCCACGCTTTTGATTATGAGCTGCTTGCAGATCACACCATTGATGTGAAAAGCTTCGATAAAGAGGTCTCTTTTACCACTTTGGATGAAACCGAGCGGAAAGTACCGGCAGGTTCATTATTTATCTGTGATGCTGAAAAACCCATTGCGCTTGCCGGTGTGATGGGCGGTGCCAACAGCGAAATCAACGGAAAGACTGATACAGTGCTGCTTGAAAGCGCTTGGTTTGACCCGGTTTCCATCCGCAAAACGGCAAAGAAACTCGGTCTGCAAACGGATGCTTCTTACCGGTTTGAACGCGGCGTTGATCCGTCCATCACGCTGAAAGCGGCACTTCGATGCGCCCGGTTGATTGCCGAGCTATCCGGCGGACAAGTAGTAGAAGGGGTTGAAGATGTGCATCCGATTCAACCGAGTCCGAAAAAACAGTTGCTCCGGCACGATCGGTTAAAAAAGGTGCTGGGAGCAGATATTCCGTCTAATCAGATCACAACCATTCTGAACCGGTTGGAGTTTGAAGTTTCCGAGACCGCCAGCGGCGATTTTGAGTGTACGGTCCCTCTGTTCCGGCCGGATATCCACGGTGAAGAGGATCTCATCGAGGAAGTTGCACGGATTTATGATTACAACAAAATCCCCCGACCGGATCATATCAAGCTGCGCAATCTTACTCCGATCACCTTTGAAGAGCAATTCAAAGAGGAAGTTCGCATCAAACTGGCCGGACTTGGATTGAAGGAAATCTATTCCAATAGTCTGCTTCCGGAGACTACAGTTGGCAAGCTGGATGATGAAGAAAAATTCGTCTCAACGCTCAACCCGGTATCGCGGGATCAGTCGGTATTACGCCCTACCCTGCTGTACGGTTTTTTGAATTCCGCGGCTCATAACTTTCGTCATTATCATCACGGGGTGAGGTTTTTTGAAATCGGTCACGTTTTTGAAAAAGCTGATGAGGGCAATTACGTCGAAGGCATCAAAGAGACGGTTTCGTTGATGATCGGACTTTCCGGTCAAAATCATCCTGAACATTGGCAAGATCAGCCTAAAAAATATTCACTTTTCGACATCAAAGCGTTTGTTGAAGGGCTGTTTCGAAGCCTGGGCTTATCCGGCTCTCTGGGTTTTCGTTTTGATGATCAGCAAAACTACAATATCATACTCGGCAAAGAACCGGTTGGCTGGATGTACGAAGTACCGAAGGCCAAAAGAAAGCTCACGGATTTGAAGGACGAAGCCTTCGTCGCAGAACTGAATTTTGATGCGATCTGCGCGTTTGCCCGGGATAATCGCGAACGAACCTACACGCCGGTTCCGAAATATCCGTTTTTTGAGTTTGATCTCGCACTGGTCGTAGACAAAGCCGTTCAGGCCGGTGATCTGGAGCAAGCTATCCGCAAACATGCGGGAGAAAAACTTACCGACATTCAGGTTTTTGACGTTTACGAGGGCGAGCAGCTTGAAAAAACACAAAAGAGCGTTGCATTTCGACTCAAATTCCTCGATAATACTAAAACTCTCAATATCAATGATGTTGATCCGATCATTTCCGGAATTTTAAAGCAGCTCGGAAAAGATTATTCTGCTACCTTGAGATCCTGATAAAACAATAGTCCAATGCGGTGAATCGAAACCGGCCAACATATCAGCAAGAGTTTGACGAATTGATCTCGGAGATCCGCAGTGAAATCGTGCGTTTAAAGCAAGAAAATGCACGACTGCGAGAAGAAAACTATTCACTGAAACAACAGCAAAATCCGGATAGCGCGGCCTCATCCGGAAATGGAGATTTGTTTCATAACGTTGATGAAAACGAGCGGCTGGCACTCCGTCAGCAAATCAAAGATTTGATCAGCCGCATAGATTCGCACATTGGAAATAACGATCAACAATGAAATCCATTAAGGTAACCGTACTCGGCCGGCAGTTTCCGCTAAAAGTGAGCGATGGTGATGAAGAGATGATGTACCGCATCGCAGATTATGTGGATACCCGTTTTGAGGAGTTCAAAAAGGCTCTGTCCAATCAAAAAGACCTTACCGTGTTGGTGCTTGCGAGTTTGAGTATCGCTGAGGAGCTGTTCCAGGAAAAACAAAAAAAGTCCCATTCCAATGGCTCTGAAGAGGAAATAATGTCCGAGATAAATTCGTCTTTAAGGTCGATTTTGAATGACATTAAAGACGAAAATTCCGATATTTAAACAGTCGCTTTTGGAGCAGGCCCGAATAAACAAGAACAACACTAAAATAACCAGGGAATCTTTCTTCAGTCGGCAATGACAGGCCTCATCTCGAAGTGGAAGTCAGACCCGATTGAGTGGGTACCCGCACTGTCTATGACATGGTTATCTTGTAATTCCCCTGCTTCTTAAGCGACTTTTTTATTTTTTTAATCTAACCGGAGTAACTTAATCTGACAGGTGAACTTCTCCCTGCTTCATCCCACCTTTTAAATATTTATGTCCAAATCCGTTAATGTCCTATTTATTGCTGATGTCGTTGGCTCACCCGGCATTGCCCTTCTCGATACGTTTCTCCCTTCCCTGATCAAAAAACACAAAGCCGATTTTGTGATCGTAAACGGCGAAAATTCTCACGAAGGGATGGGGATTAATGAAGAAATCATTAAACAGTTTTACCGGCTGGGGACGCACGTCATCACCGGGGGAAACCACACCTTCGACAAGTGGAAGATCTACCCGTACATGAAGACGGACCCCAATCTGCTACGCCCGTTTAACTACCCCAAGGGCGCTCACGGTTTTGGATACGGTATTTACGATGTGCCCTCTAAAGATTGCAAAATCGGCGTGCTGAACCTGCAGGGGCGAACATTTATGCAGGCTATTGACGATCCGTTTCGCGCCGGTGAATATGTAATTGATAAGTTGCGCGAACAAGCGGATATCATTTTTGTGGACTTTCATGCCGAAGCCACCGCCGAAAAAATGGCCTTTGCCTGGTATGTGGAAGAAAAAGTCTCCGTTATGGTTGGTACGCATACCCACATTCCAACCAACGATGCTCGTATCATGCCGGGTGGTATGGGTTATATTACCGATGCCGGGATGACGGGCTCATTTAACTCCGTAATCGGGATGGATAAGCAAACCGCCATCAAGCGATTTCTGCTCGCGACCCCACACAAGTATAAGTCCGCCAACGGCGATAACCGAATTTGCGGGGTGATTTCACAAGTAGATCTTGAAACCGGTAAATGCCGGCATATTGAACCGGTCATTCATCCAAATTTCAATAATTCCAAAGAGGATGCTTGAAACTCAGCATATAAGTAAGTCTTTTGCATCGGTCGACAGCAACGAGCGCATTCAGGTTTTGACGGATATCACGCTTCAGGTGCGCCCCTCTTCCGTAACTTCCATTGTTGGCGCAAGCGGGTCGGGTAAAAGTACGTTGCTGCATATTCTCGGCGGGCTCGACCGTCCTGATGAAGGCAATGTGCTGTACGACGGCAAGCCCATTTTCGATATGAATGATGAACAGTTGGCAAAGTTTCGTAATCAGAATATAGGATTCATCTTTCAGTTTCATCATCTGCTGCCGGAGTTTTCCGCACTTGAAAACGTCTTTATGCCCGCTTTGATCCGCAATGAGCCTATGGATAAAATCAGTGACCGGGCTCGTCAATTGCTCACCCGACTCGGACTTGAGCAGCGTATTGATCACCGGCCTTCGCAACTTTCAGGTGGTGAGCAGCAGCGCGTAGCCGTGGCGCGTGCGCTGATGAACAATCCGGGCTATATCCTTGCGGATGAACCCACCGGTAACCTCGACAAGAAAAACACCCAGGCACTGCTGGAACTGCTGTTTGAAATACGGGATGAAGAACAGGTTGCCCTGGTGCTGGTTACCCACGACTCCGGGATTGCGGATAAAGCCGATCACAAGTTTGAGCTGTCGGATGGTAAATTGGTTTAAAACACATCTACTGCCGTAAGAATTTAACCCGATCGAAAAGCTTGTTTTTGCCAACCCTTTACTTATGGCTTTTTTATCATTTTTTGTATCTTCCTGACCTTCAAATCTGCGTTAACATAAATTGACCAAAACGTTACTTCAGAACAGGTAAAAATACATGTCAGATAGACTATCTCGTGAACATCTGGAATCGGATGCCCTTGTAAGTGGTTATGCACGTGCATACGAAATTTATCATCAGCATAAAAATTCCATCATTTTCGGCACTCTTGCCGTTTTGCTTTTAATTGGTGGTGGCATTTGGTACTACATGGATGTCCAGGTGCAAGAACAGCAGGCTCAAGAGTATCTATCCTACGCGGAGCAACTTTTCCAACAAGGTGAATACGAGCAAGCCCTTCATGGAGATGATGAGGGTTCAACCATAGGTTTTGCCGGTATTGCCAACGACTTTTCGCGAACAAGTGCCGGTAATCTTGCCAAATACTATGCTGCCGTCTCAGAATCCCGATTGGGTAACAACGAAGAAGCACTGGCATTTATAGAACAATTTAATCCGCCGGATGGCATCCTTGGTGTCGGCCCTATTTCCTTTCACGCTGCTATGCTCTCCAATCTGGGCGAGTACGATAGAGCGGTCGAAATTTATATTAAAGCTGCCGAATGGGACGACAATGACGTAACCACTCCCCAAAATCTGTTAAATGCAGCAGAAGCTGCACTTGAGGCCGGCGATGAAAGTAAAGCCAACGAATACGTTACCCGAATTATCGATGATTACGGAGATTCCGGTTTTGTTGCCGATGCCCGAAGAATGCAGGGTATGTTGAGCGCACGAAATTGATAGAGATATTCTACCCGTTTTTGAAAAGCCTTTGGTTCTAATTGTGAATCAAAGGCTTTTTTGTTACAAAACCCCTGTGGAGGGAAGCAATCAGTTTACCGGTTGAGAATTAACGCAAATGCTTTCACAGAAGTGAGGCTGTCTCATAAGGTCATGTTTTATACAATCCTCAGATCTTTGAGGCAGCCACTATTTGTGGCATAATCTATCCGGCTTCAAAAGCTTATGGAGTTATGCCAAACACTGACTGTATACACATCAGTGGTGCTCAAAAAATAATTGCTACTTCCACTTCAGCATGCCCTGATTCCAAAATAATCTGTTTTTTTGAAATTCTGGGAGCTATTCCCTTTTGGATTTGAAAGCAGTCGATCAACTTCCTTCTTCTCCTTCTTGCTTCGTATTCAGGAATAGAGCTCCATGGCAGTGATCACACTAATGGTAATTTTCTAATTATTTTCCAGGTATGCCATAGATTGAACCGAAAAGGAATCATCCAGACTAAAATCGATAAATATATCGGTAGCAACAATTACCGTTCGCCCCATCCACTCCTTTATACCGCATATCGGCTTCTACGTAGCTCCCGAACCCTTAAATATGATTAAACAGGGCGTTATATAAAACGAGTGAAACCATAAGGACGCACAACGGTGCTGCGCTTAGCCGGCATTGCCAATACAAGCTTTTAAAGTGATAGAAAGCTGTGTAGCAACGAGCGGCCATGCCTGCGTTGAAGCGCTGGTTTTACCATTTTTATTGGCTATTTATATTTAGTACCCTACTTAAAACCCTTCAAGTACGATTTTGCCCTTGGCTTTTTGCGATTCGAGTAATGCATGAGCCTTTCTTAAATTTTCGGCATTAATTTTTCCAAAATTATCAGCGACAGTGGTTTTTATAACACCATTATCAATCAAATCAGCCGTTTCATTCAATATGTTGTGCTGTTCGATCATATCCTCTGTCTGAAATAGGGATCTTGTGTACATGAGCTCAATATGAGTGGAAACCGATTTTTGTTTAAACGGCATTGGATATTTCGGACGTAATGGTGCCACCTGAGGCCGGCATTTCGGACGCCATAGTGCCACTTCCTACCCCAATCGTTCTCTCAGGGTACTTTCAACCTAAAGTGAGGGAACGATGGCAGGAAAAACAATCAGCATTATGGATGTCCAACAACTTATTGATCTGAAATTAAAAGGCACCAGCAATCGCAAAATTGCCGAGTTGCTACGTATCGGTCGCAACACCGTCAATCGCTATGTCGCGCTATTGGAAACACTGGGCAGTTATGAGGAACTGGCTGGCCTGGATGAGGCGGATTTAAACCATCTTCTGACCTCGAAGAGCGAAAAATCGAAATCGCGTTATCAATCCCTTGCCGATTGGTTCCCGCATTTTTATAAAGAGCTTAAAAAACCCGGGTGTACGCTGCAGGCTCTTTGGATTGACTATAAAAACCAGCATCCCGACGGCTATCAGTATACGCAATTCGCTTATCACTATAGCCAGTGGGTCAACCGGGTTAATGCCTCGCAGAAGCTCACCCATCGCGCCGGACAGAAGACGTTTTTCGATTTTGCCGGCAAGCCTCTTTATTATTTTGATCGATCAAGCGGCCGCCACAACCCGGCCCAAGTGTGGGTGGCTATTCTTCCGTGCAGCCAGTATATCTACGTGCAAGCTCTGGAAAGCCAAAACACCGAAGACATCGTCACGGCTGTAGTGGATACGGTCGAATATTTTGGCGGGGTAACCCAGGCCTTGATTCCCGACAACATGAAAGCGATCGTTACCCAGGCTAACCGCTATGAACCGGTCCTTACCAAAACGTTTAAGGATCTGGCCGTCCATTATAATGTCGTTATTGACCCGGCAAGGCCCTACCAGCCCCAAGACAAAGCCTTGGTCGAAAACGCGGTCCATTTGGTCTACCAGCACATCTACTACCCGATCAGCAATATGCAGTTCTTCTCGGTCGACGAACTTAATAAAAGCGGGATCTTTCCCCGACTCGACAGCCTTAATGAACGGATGTTCAGCCAGGTGAACTACAGCCGCAGGGAACTGTTCATGACGGTGGAAAAGCCCCACCTGCAACCACTGCCGGCCAGCCGTTACCAGATCAAGCAATTCCGGCAGGCCAAAGTTCAAAAAATGGGATGTGTGTTGTTGTATGAAGACAAACATTACTATGGGGTTCCCTACCGCTATATTGGTCAAAAAGTGGAACTCCGATATAACAGACGCACCGTAGAAATCTACCACCATCACAAGCGGCTGTGGTCCTACAAAAGAGATCGAACCCCTGGTGGCTATACCATTGCCGGCCAGCTACGCAGTCAGCAGGAAAAAAAGCATATGGTATGGGATCACGATTACTTTTACCGAAAAGCTCGGCGTATCGGCCCGTATACTGGGCAGTATGTATCCAAACTTATCCGGCAGTACGACTACGTCGACATGGGCTGCAAGCAGGCGATGGGCATCATTCATCTTATCAAACAGTATGACCGTCAACGAGTTGAAAAAGCGTGCCGGGTAGGACTTGCCGCCTCATGGTATACCTACCGAAACATTCACAACATGCTGGTCAACAAAATGGAGCAGCAGGAGCTGCCTTTTGACCAGCAAACAACCCACATCCCCGATCACCATAATGTTCGGGGACCGTCTACCTACGAATAACCGCAATCTTTAATCTAATCTGTTTATGGCCAATCATCCCACCATCGAAAAAATGAAGCACATGAAGCTGTACGGTATGGCACAGTTGCATTATAGTGCCATCCATGAAAACATGTATGGCGATTACACCACCGATGAGTACCTCAACCTGCTTATTGACCAGGAGTGGGAGCATCGGCAGAGCCGAAAAATTGTCAATCTCACCAAAACAGCTGGCTTTCGGTTGCAGGCCTATCCGAGTGACATTGATTATACTTCTAAACGTAATCTGGACAAAAACCAGTTTGAACGGCTGGTTAGCCTTGAGTTTATAAGGAAAAAGCAAAACATCATTTTTGAAGGGGCTACCGGCGTAGGTAAAAGCTATTTAGCCCAAGCCCTGGGTCATCATGCTTGTTCGATGCTCTATAAGACCCTGTACTTCCCTACCGCCCGGCTTTTTGAGAAACTGAAGATAGCCAAACTTGACGGAACCTATCTCAAGGAATTGAAAAAGCTGCAAAAGGCCCATCTGCTTATTTTGGATGACTTTGGCTTACACCCGTTTGACAATTATAGCAGACAAGCTCTGATGGATCTTATAGAAGACCGCTATGACCGAACCTCCACCATTGTCATATCGCAAATACCGGTATCCAAGTGGCATGGGCTGATCGGAGAAGGTACCATTGCCGATGCCATTCTGGACCGATTGGTCAATTCATCGCATCGAATTCAACTCGAAGGCGACTCCATGAGAAAAAAGAAAAAAATTCAGTAATTTTGTCAGTAGGAAGTGGCACCATATGGCCGAAATACCTGGCACCATATCACCGAAATATCCACCTGCTTCTAATGAAGAGAAAACGTAGCTGATAAAAGTAGCTTTATTAGTAAAGTTAGATATGCATATTGGGTTTTGTCAGTCCTTGAGTTGTGTAAGATATATGGCAAATCAAATGACCACTACTCAATGGATAAACTGATTAATAAAACTATGGAATAATTACTCCAGTTCAGAATGGAATACACTACTTTCTAAAGAATATATTGCCCGAATAAGGGAATATTATCATAGTTAGGAAATTCAGACAATTATAGAAAAGATACGAGGATTAAGAGACGAGTATTATGCACATATAGATAGAATTC
>SLJN01000375.1 GCA_007135115.1 Balneolales bacterium | reverse complement strand
TTCACCAAGAAATTTAGTTGTGGGCAAGGCGTCCCGGAAAGGGTGGCGGAAACGTATCAGAATACGTTGAGCAAACCATTTCCGGGACAACGCCGCCCACAGCTAAAGTTCGCAGCGTCTGACAGTAGGTTAAATCAAAAATATTGCCTTTTTTTGAGTACCTTATTGGAAGACATGACAATAGAACCATTCATACAAAATTTGTGAATAATGCAGGCTAAAGAGACCATCTCTGAATTCTGCACTTTGTATGGTGGATTTTTTTAACCGCTTTTTTTTAAAAAATCAGAATATCGATTATAACTAAAAATTAGTCGGACAGTAGTGAATGAATATGAACATAAGTTTTCACGACCTGCTGCAATCCATAGCAGCACGATGTTTAAAACGTTCTGCTTTTGAATTAACTTCTCTGAGCAAGTACGATATTTACTATTGATATTTAATATGTATGATACACCGTGGGCTAAGCCTGTCATCATTCTTATCCGGCATTGATAAATATGGATTCTGAAACATCACATCCTGCCAATCCTAATTATAAAAAAGGTCAAAGTATTGATGCGGTCATAACCTGGGTCGATGGAAGTGATCCCAAGCTTGCTCAGAAGCGGCGGGAAACGCTGGCTAAATACGGTTCTGTCATCAATCAACCTGTTAATTCCTCAACTGAGGTTCCTGTTTCGGAGGTTGCTACCGGCCGGGATACCACCCGTTTTATAGATAACAATGAATTATTTTTTTGTATCCGGTCTATCCGGACTTTTGCCCCCTGGGTTCGCCGCATTTTTGTTGTTACTGATGATCAAACGCCTTCATTCATCACCCCGGAATATCAGAAAGAAAACCGCGTACAAATCATTGATCACCGGGAAATCTTCTCTTCTTATGAATGGGCTCTGCCAACTTTTAATACCCGCACGATTGAGACCGCCCTATGGCGTATACCCGGCCTAGCCCCCAGGTTTATTTATTTCAATGATGATTTTATGCTTACACAACCTTTAACACCGGAAGACTTCTTCACAGAAAGCAGTGTAGTGATCCGGGGCAGATGGAACCGAATCATACAGTATGGTCCCATTCGCATGAAAGCCAGTGACCTGCTTACCTGGTTTGCCCGCCGGTTTTTGGGGATCACACGTACCATGCACCTGTTGCTTCAGATGTACTCAGCTAAACTCGCCGGCTGCAAAAAGCGTTATTTCAGAGTGCCTCATGTGCCCCACCCCGTTCAAACCAAAACGCTGCAAAATTTTTTTGAGCAGAACCCTGATTTATTTGAACAGAATATTCGTTACCGGATAAGAAATACAGCCCAGTTTTCCGCAATTTTTTTAGCTCATCACCTCGAGATCATGAACGAAAATGCAGTTCTGGAAAGGGCTAATAATCAACTGATGTTGAACGGGGAGATGGACCGGCCCCGATCACTCAGAAGTAAGCTCAGGCAACTGGAATCCGGCAACATCAAGTTTGCCTGCCTACATGCGTTCGATCAATTTAGTAAAAATGAACAATCCGAAATTAAGAAGACGATTAACGGAATGTTCGAAAGAGAAGAGTGCGAACATAAACGGCACTCACCCTAAAACCTGTAAATAAAGTAAGTGTTTCTTTGTGCGATTGACTGACAACACACGTAACAAATTCAATTTATTATAGCCGGATAATTTGTTAGTTTCCCGCGATTGAAAAAATCGACATCGGATCAACATTCATTATTAACTTGATAAAGCAGATTTGACTACTCAACCTACTAATATTCAACCCAAAGACGGAAAATTATTAGTTTTTACTCCCGGTATGGGAGCTGTATCCACCACGTTTATGGCCGGAGTAGAGTCGGTGAGGCAAGGCTACAGCCGACCCATTGGTTCTCTTACTCAAATGCAGGCGATTCGACTCGGGAAGCGGTCCGAGAATCGCAATCCGCTGATAAAAGACTTTCTTCCACTGGCCGAACTTGAAGACCTCGAATTTGCAGGTTGGGATGTCTATCCCGAAAATGCTTATGAAGTTTGCAAGCACAACGGGGTGCTCAAGAATGAAGATATTGAGCCCATTGCCGATTTTTTGAAATCTATTGAGCCCATGGAGGCTGCATTTGACAAAAATTTTGTCAAAAATCTGGAAGGCAATCACATTAAAAAAGAAAAGAGCCTTAGAGATCTGGCCGAAGCTATCCGCGCGGACATCAGGGAATCGATGAAGAAACACCAGGCGTCCCGGGCAGTGATGATCTGGTGTGGCTCAACTGAGGTTTTTCGCAAACACGCCAAATGCCATAATAGCATTGACGCATTTGAAAAGGGATTGGATGACAACGACCCGTCCATCGCTCCTTCTCAGATTTACGCATACGCCGCTATTAAAGAAGGCGTACCGTATGCCAACGGTGCCCCTAACTTGTCCGCCGACCTTCCCGCTCTCGAAGAGCTTGCCGAGCAGGAAGGGGTCGCGATTGCCGGAAAGGATTTTAAAACCGGGCAGACCCTCATCAAAACTATTTTAGCTCCGGGCTTTAAGACCCGGATGCTGGGTATCGAGGGTTGGTTCTCCACTAACATCCTCGGTAACCGGGATGGTGAAGTGCTGGATGATCCGGAGAGTTTCCGTTCAAAGGAAGTGACCAAATCCGGAGTCCTGGATACGATCCTTCAGCCCGAGC
>SLJN01000027.1 GCA_007135115.1 Balneolales bacterium | reverse complement strand
TGGAACATGCGGGGTTGCAGCGGGGAACCCAATCAAAAACCCTACATGTATCACAGCGGGGTTTCTTATGATCTCGACCATGTGCTCAAACACATTCTCGAGTCCTATAATTATGAAGAAATATTTTTTGTGGGATTCAGCCTTGGTGGCAATGTCACTCTGAAGTATTTCGGAGAGCAGGGCCGTGATATGCCGGATGAGGTGATCGGTGCTGCCGTTTATTCCGTTCCGGTTGATCTGACCAGCTCATCGAAGCAGCTTTCACGTACCATCAATAAACCTTATATGAATCGTTTTCTACGAATGCTACGTGAAAAGGTCGAATCCAAAGAGCAGTTATTCCCCGATATTGTGAGCAGTAATGGGTTTAAAGAAATCTACGATTTTAAAGGCTTTGATGATCGCTACACCGCACCGCTTCACGGATTTCTGAATGCCGAGGATTATTGGAATAAAGCCAGTGCCCTGTATTATCTGGATACGATCAGCAAACCGGTATTACTCATAAATGCACAGGATGACCCGTTTCTTACACCGGAGTGCTATCCCCGGGATATTGCCTATCAGCACCGTAATCTATTTCTTGAAACACCGGCTTTCGGCGGGCATACCGGATTTATCGACCGCCAATTGAACGGAGTTTATTGGTCTGAAAAAAGGGTTATGAAGTTCATCAAAGAGATTAAACAACCGGAATTCCAACAAAAAAGGATTCACTCAGCATAGGTGAATGAACCCTTTATTTCATAATCTAACCTGTAGCAAGGTATTCCGTCAGGACTCCTCATTGGAGGCAATTTGATCGTAGGTCGTCAGTCCCTGATCACGGAGATATTTATAAAAGTCACTTCTCAATGTGGGGCCGCTCATCGAAGCGTAATTTCGGCTGCTTGGCACATCAACGCTGACCCTCAGCGATCCGTCCAGTTTGGGGTCTGCTCTGATGTAAATGCGCTGAAGACGTGCAGCTGAGGCACTCTGGGTATTTAAAACACTTGCATTATCATCAACGGCGCGAATGCGGAACCCTTCATCATCTCTGATTTCAGATTCCTCAATTTTCATCCCCATTCTCTGAACAGCTTTTTCCACAGCATCATAAATGACTTGTGGTTCATCATAGTAATTCACCGGTCCGCCACTGCCTTGCATAGACGCGCATCCTGAAAACAAAAGCGCAGCTAATGTAACTACAGAAGCAGAAATCGTAGTATTGAGCTTCATAACACCAATCCGACTTAATTCAAAAAGAACGTAACCTTTATTTCTTGTGTAAGTTGAGACTAAATAGCCTCATCTAAATTACACAAAAACATGTCAGCTTACCTATAAGCCGAATAAGTAACTGGCTATACAGGCTTAATCCGATTCAATCTGATTTAAATTCTGATCCTCCATACTTGAGAAGAACTGACTGTTCAAGTCTTCTCCGGTTGTAGATGCATAATTTGCAGCCGTAGGTGTAGCAGCGGAGACACTGACGGTGCCATCATCCAACTCGTTGATTTCTACTTCCAGTCTGACAATATCAACCGCTCCGACTTCACCTTCTTCCGTTTGAGCCCCCATTTGTTCCATCTCACCAATGATGATCAAATTGGAGGTAAAGTCTTCTCTAACATCCCCGACTTCCATCCCCATTTCCTGCAGAGCTTCTTCAACTGCTTCCCGTACTTCATCCATACTGTTTTCGTACTGGACGCTTCCGGCCCCGGAGAGCGTAGCACAGCCATAAAAAACCGTCATGGCAAAAAGTGAAACTGCAAGGATGATGTTATTTGCGTTAATTTGGAACATGGGTAAAATCTTAATTAATGAGTTTGATTGAAATAAAATAAACCGGATGAAGATTCACAATTCTGTACATTGGTACTCTAATCTATTTCTACGAACGTTACCCCGTCATATTCTCCGTTTTCCAATTCAATCATTTCATCCTGTCCCGGAGACGTCAGCTGACCTTCGAAAGTACCGGCTGTTATTCCTTCGCTGTTGGAAATACGCGCGACATTAATACCGATTTCGCTATCATCCGAGCGATAAACCTGGCTGCCGCTTTGATAGGTAATGCGGGCATTCTGATTGTCATAATCTCCTATTTGAGTGTCTTCGACTTCAATTTCCAGCAAGCTATCTTCGGTAGAATTGGTCGCGACCAACCGGTAAAAACCTTCATTCCTGTTGATTGTAACGTTGTAATCGTCAGCGCGCCACTCTTCTCCGTCTATCAGAACATATACTCCCGCGCCTTCAAGCCCTTCGGGTTCATCAGCGCAACTGATTAAAAGCAGGGCACATATTCCGAGGCAAATAAAATTGAATATTCTCATAATGAAACTTTGTACACATTAATTTTTTGTTAGCAGGCTGTAATCTAACGTGAAAAATAATCATTTTCATTTCTCGGTTCATTTTTATGCAGTGGAGGGTAAGCACATAAAAATAAAGCCGGCCCTTTGGCTCAGGACCGGCTCTTTGATTTATCACTCTATAGCGGGGTAATCTCTCTCTCAGAACGTTTTTTTCAGAGGCTTCTTCACCGGTTAACTTCCGAAGAATTCACTTTCAATACTTGCTAACTTTGTGTCGAAAATATTGTAGGTGGGTGTAGCAAAGCTGGTGACTGAGATTCCCATTAAGAATTAGGTTCCAATAAAAAAGGCTTCCTACTCGAACAGCAGGAAGCC
>SLJN01000309.1 GCA_007135115.1 Balneolales bacterium | reverse complement strand
GTGCTGGGTTCCGACACCCATGCCCGTCCTGAGATGCTCAAGCCCCTTATGCTGGAGTACCTTGAAAGGGGCGGCTACAAGGACGTGGCGTCCCTGGCCCAGCAAGTGATGCTGCGGAAGGAGTACGAAGAGGCCCGCGAAAAGGACTACCGGTTCTTTTCTTTTGGTGATGCAATGCTGATCATATAAGCGGCGGATGGCGGAAATTTCATCAGCTTTGATCATGCCCGCTGCCGGTATGGGCACTCGAATGGGCTATGATGTACCCAAACCATTCATCCCTTTAAACGGAAAGCCGACAATATTTTATTCCTTAACGGCTTTCCGGTTTATGACGGGGCTGCGGCAAGTCATTATTCCCACCCGCGCTGATATGATTGAGCGCATTCAGGAAATTTGCGACTCTATCGATTGGCATACCGCACCCCAAATTGTGGTCATTGAAGGTGGAGAAGAACGCGTAGAATCTGTAAATGAAGGCTTGGCGCATCTTGATGACCAGGTAAATTATGTTGCGGTTCATGATGCGGTCCGGCCGTTGATAAAACCCGATCACATAAATCAGGTCCTTCATGAGGCTGTAGCATCAGGAGGTGCAATCCCCGCTACACCATGCCGGGATACGCTGAAAAAAGTGTCAGCAGGTAAAATCCAAACCACTGTTGATCGAAGCGCTCTTTGGAATGCTCAAACTCCGCAATGTTTCCGTCGTAACTTACTGGAAGATGGTTATCGGTGGTACAACGAGTCCGGTGGAACGGTCACAGATGATGCGGGTTTATTAGAATCAGAGTGCGACATTTCTGTCGTGGAAGGCAGTTCGTACAACATAAAATTGACTTATCCGGAAGATGTGAGTGTGGCAGAGCTAATTCTTGGATATAACCAGCAGCAAGCATGAGAGTTGGATTCGGTTATGATGTTCACCGTTTAGTCAGTGGGCGACCGTTCGTCCTCGGTGGAGTTACCGTTCCCGCTGAGTATGGGCTGGACGGACATTCTGATGCTGATGTTTTAACGCACGCGGTGATCGATGCCATCCTCGGAGCACTTGCCTGGGGAGATATAGGCTCCTGGTTCCCGGATACCGACGAGGCTTATAATAATGCCGATAGCTTGAAGCTTCTTGAACGTGTTGTTGATGAATGTGACAAGAACAATATCAACATTCAAAATATAGATGCAACGGTTGTTGCTGAAAAACCAAAGCTTCGGCCATATATCAATCAGATCAGAGAAAAACTATCGCAAACCCTTCGATTAGATATTGAACGTATATCCGTAAAAGCTACTACTTCCGAAAAAATGGGATTTATAGGCAGGGCAGAGGGTGTAGCTGCCCATTGCGTTATTTTATTAACGGAATAGGATTTTATGTTCGAATCACTGGTTCAGGAGATAACAGACTGGCTTTGGCTTCAACCGTTGTGGGCAATCTATGTAAGTTTATTCATCATCTGTTACATGGAAAATGTATTTCCGCCTATACCGGGAGACCTGTTCGTAGTATTCGGAGGATACTTATACGCTGAGCAAATGGTGGGTTTATTCAATTTAATTTGGACAACATCGGTAGGCTCCGTTTTGGGGTTTCTGACTTTATATGCCTATGGGAGGTATTGGGGGGAAGATCTGAAATCACCCAGCCAGAAGATCAGAATCATTCGGTATTTAGCGATTAAATATTATGATAAAGTTGAAAATTGGATGAATCGCTGGGGTCAGGGCGTCGTTTTGGCCAATCGGTTTTTGACGGGAACCCGTACCGTAATTTCGCTGATAGCCGGGGTGAGTAAAACTAACTTAGTATACACCATCTTGTCGGCGACATTAAGTGCACTTTTATGGAATGCGATATTGATAGGGCTTGGTTGGTGGATCAAAGAAAAATGGGAAGTGATCGGGTTTTACATAGACATGTATGGGATGATAATCTTCACAGGATCTGTCCTTTTTGCCGTCGGGCTGTGGTGGTTTTTACGTAGGAAGAAAAAGCGAAAATCTCAAAAATAAATGTTGACAACTCATGTTAACATGCTTACTTTTGGATTCTTTCGCTTGAAAAGAAGCGAGTGACCTGTGTCCATTGAGCGTAAACGAGCATTTGTGACATCCAAATAACCATAAAGGATAATTGCTTGTTTCGCTTTTTTTATGTTATGAAGCTGTTGTACAGCAGTTTCAGTTATTGGCCAGCGTAGCTCAGGGGCAGAGCAGCGGTTTTGTAAACCGCCGGTCATCGGTTCAAATCCGATCGCTGGCTCAGAAAATTTTCTTTGATAGATTGAAATGAATCATCCGGGGGGTTACCGAAGCGGTCAACCGGGACAGACTGTAAATCTGTTGGCGCAAGCCTTCGCAGGTTCGAATCCTGCACCCCCCACATTGTCAAGCGGGCGTAACTCAACTGGTAGAGTGTCAGCCTTCCAAGCTGAATGTTGCGGGTTCGATCCCCGTCGCCCGCTCGCGAGTTTTCGCACTTTTTAAATGCGCCGCCATAGCTCAGTGGTAGAGCACTTCCATGGTAAGGAAGGGGTCCCCGGTTCAAATCCGGGTGGCGGCTCCACCTCATTTTAATACACAGCAGATAGGAATTCCTAAACAGTTCTACCATGGCAAAAGAACAATTTGATCGTAGTAAGCCGCACGTAAACATAGGCACCATTGGCCACGTCGACCACGGCAAGACGACGCTGACGGCGGCGATTACATCTGTAATGGCATCAGAG
>SLJN01000274.1 GCA_007135115.1 Balneolales bacterium | reverse complement strand
TCGGGAAGGTATGCGTATCGACTTCTGACATTTTGTTGAAGTTTCTGACTAAATCCTTACCAAATGCCTTGAAACATATCGGCCAACAGCAGCGTATTGGTTTTGATATTTTCATGCCAAAACCAATAGCTACATATGATCAAAGTATTTCTTTTAATTAGCCTTGTAATTTACACTACTCCCGTTTCTGCAAATGAGCCGGGAGAGTCTGCACAGGTGATGGTCTTCGGCACATTCCATTTTGATAATCCCGGCCTCGATGCCGTTAACCCTAATGTGCCGGACGTTCTGGATGCAGAGCATCAACAGGATATTAAACGAGTAACGGACGCTCTCGAACAGTTTCAACCGGATAAAATTGCGGTTGAGCGACTGCCGGACCAAGCTAACAGATTAGACAGCCTGTACCAAGCTTATCAGGAAGGGAGCCATGAGCTGCACAGATCGGAAACTCAGCAACTTGGGATGCGACTTGCCGGACGTCTCGGGCATGATCATTTATATCCGGTGGATAACAATCATAGTCCTGAATTCAACGAACTGTTGGAATATACTATGGAACATGAGCCGGAAACAGCTGCAAAATTCCAACAGTGGCAGAAAAGTGCCCAGAAAAAATCTGACAGCCTGCAACAACATTTATCGATTTATGAAAATCTGAAACGCAACAATACCACAGATTATCTTAATTCATTGGAAGAGCCTTACATACTTATGAAAGGAATTGGCGCAGATGATTCTTATATCGGAGCAGAAACAGTCAGCCGTTGGTATGATCGCAACTTTCGGATTTTTGCCAATCTCATCAAGATTGCTGAAAGAGGCGATAACGTAATCTTATTTATCGGCTCCGGACACGCACGTATTCTTCGTGATTTGGTTGAGCTCTCCCCGGATCTGGAGCTTATCGACCCGCTTGATTACCTTGAGTGATAATACCAGGACGTAATGATTACTCAAATATATCCATTGGGAATCAGCTGTTCTTCCCGAAATATTTATAATCCAGGGATCGCTTATCGGCACCGGCAAACCACATAAACAGTGCGCATAGCAACATCGAAAAATCGAGCCTGAGCGCATGGGCGAATGACCAAAAATCCTCCCCTGCTAATATCGGGATTTTGGTAGTTACGATAGCGGTAAGCATAATGATCATCAGCGGAATAGCGGCATAGCGGGTAGCGAAGCCCAGGATCATCAAAACGGCGGCAGCAACTTCGAAAAAGCCTACGAAATAAGCGGTAAACTCTGGAAAGGTGTACCCCATCTCAGCAAAACGTCCCGGGCCCATATCATCCGCAAAAATGAACTTTTGAAGTCCGGCGACCAGGAAAACGTAGCCCAGAATTATTCGTATGATTATAACCGCACCCATATCATTTACAGCAAACCAGCTTCGGAGATTCTTCGGGTCAAATTTCATATGTTTCCGATTTGGTTGATAGTTCTGTCATCACACCTGAAAAAAATATCAAATACGAAGTTTACAAATCATCTCAAGTCTTTGCTAAACCAGCGATAACACCCGTCAGCTCATATTCATTTCTTAAACAATCAAAAAACCAGGAGCACTGCCTCACCACCTGAACTCAATTCTTGTAAATACATTATCGAAGCGATCTCTCAATGTCTGGTAGTGAGGTTCATCGACAAGATCATATCCCACACCGGCTAAAAAGGACATTCTCGGGTGAAACCGAAAGCCGAAAATTGCAGTAACGCGGGCGTTCATATCCCGTATAGACGGGGAAATCCTTCGCATTTTGTCACGGTCACTTTGTACATCCCGCATTTCCAGCAAAGACTCTAATCCGGCAATAAGTCCCCGATATGGAGGTGTATACTTGATTCGATTCCGCATCATCACCCGGTTTTCCCGGTAATCGAGCGAATCGGTTTCTGAAAAGTCAAAATAATTTCCTTGCTGCCGATCGTGATATTCTTCATACCAGACCCACGATTCCATCTCAAAATCTGATGCGCCTGCAAGCAGATAAAAACCATATTTCTGGCTTAACTGCTCACTGTGATACTGCCCCCTCATCATAGAACCATGATCCAGGGTGTCTCTGCCGACATCGGTGTAACCTCGCTTATATTTAGCACCTACGGTAGCATAATCCCCCGCATATTCAACTAATCCCCCGGCATAGTACATTTTTTCAGTTTGCTTAAAGCCTTGGTCCGTTAACTGGGTGGAACGAATCTCGGAGTTTGTTTCCGTATGGTACCCTATTACCGCCTCAGCCCTTACACCTGCTATTTCCGGTGTCGAAAATGTGCCGGAGATAAATGCCGGCCGGTTTTCATAGACTCTGGTACTGTCGGCAATTCGGCTTGAAAACTGTTCATCTTCAAATATGAATTCATTGGCATAGTTAACAAAAGTATACTCAACTTTCATCATCCCGTCGCCGGGGTTGCCGAGTCGGTATGATAAGCCGGCATCAAGGTTTTGGCGCTGCCCGCTCATGTTGTGATATATCCCCAGAAAATGGTTGCTTCCCAAATTAAACTCATATCTGAAGTCTAAATACATGCGCTCAAACTGATGATCGTACTGCGCGACACCCTGGAGGCTAATGAGATGTCTCGGACGTAATTCGATCTGCGTTCGGATTTCCGTTTGGTGAGCCAGATTGGAAATATCAAGATTTCCGGCATAGGTGCGAACACCATTGGGGCTGTTATAGTAGCGGCGATCTTCTCTTGGCGTGAACTGGTAAGTGAACAT
>SLJN01000330.1 GCA_007135115.1 Balneolales bacterium | reverse complement strand
TTCGTGCGGCACTATTGGGAAAATGACTGATTTATTACCTCGGCTATGTTGTTGAATTATCATCACATAAAATCCGTGTGCATCCGTGTAAATCCGCGGCAAATAAAATCTGTCAATGGAAGAAACAGTGATAGCTTCTAAATCACCCGCCTGCTCAAATAGTACCGCTCTTCCCAGTAGCTGTTATCGATGCGGTCCATGGATACCCCTCCGGACGAAGCGGCGTGGATAAAACGAAATGAGCCTACCATGATGCCGACGTGATAACTTTGGCTGCCGGTTTGAAAGAAAATCAGATCGCCAGTTCGCAGGCTTCTTTTGCTAATTCTGCTGCCCTCCTGCATTTGTTCACGCGTTGACCGTGGAAGTTTCACTCCGAAGGTTTCCTCCATAGTCATCATCACAAACCCGCTGCAATCAATTCCGGTTTCTTCCAATCCGCCCAGCACATACGGCGTATCCTTCCACTCTTGATAGTGTTCAAGAAGCTTTACTTCAACCGATCTTGACGAACCGGGGCGCATTGTTCCACAGGAGATGAGCAGCGCACTCAGTAACAAAGTGAAAATTAAACCGCCGTTGCGATACATGTGAAATGGGTAGGTGCAAATGGATGATACCATTTATAAAACGCTTACAAACTTAAAAATAGGTGTATATGCTGCAATTTGTCAATCCGGGTTAACCGCTCAATTGTGAGCCCGTTTACGCTCACCAATATTCTGACAAGTTTGAGCCCGAAGAAAATGATTTACTAAATCCGTTATGGGCCTGCCAACCTACCAAATAACTACGATTCATTTTCGGTTTAACTTCAGATCAAAGTCGTATCAAAGACGTAAATATTCGAATTTGATACGTATTTGATACGAAGTTGATTCGAATTTGAGATATACCAGAAACCAATTTGTATCGGCTCTTTCCCAACCCGGCATGCCGGAGATTAATTAACAAATGTGAGGTGTAGCAGATTCACCTACCATTATATATTTTAGCCCAAGAAATCCGTATAAATCCGTGCAAATCCGCTGTTTTACATAAAGTTACAACCACTTAGACTCCCAGACGAGATACCTTGTATCAATCGGAAAACTTTCTATGTTACAGCGGGATGATGTATGTATATTCAACCCTGATTTCAATCAAATACTCCAACTATTGAAGTTGAAATAAACCATCTAACAGTTTTTTAGAATGCATCTGCTTGTAAATATTGATCATGTTGCCACCCTAAGGAATGCCCGTGACGAAGGGGTTCCGGACCCGGTGGAGGCCGCTCAGATTTGTGAACAGTACGGAGCGAAAGGCATCGTTTTCCATCTTCGTGAAGATCGCCGCCATATCCGGGATGATGATGTGAAAAGGCTGAAGAAAGTTGTGCAGGGCAAGCTGGTTTTTGAGATGGCCGCTACCGATCAGATGATGGATATTTGTATTGATACACAGCCTCACATTGCAACTTTGGTTCCCGAGTCCCGCGAGGAACTAACTACCGAGGGCGGGTTGAAAATGAAAAAGCTTACCGAACGCTTTGGGACTCACGTTATACCCCGGCTTAAAACCTACGATATCAAATCGAGTCTGTTTGTTGATCCTGTGGAAGAAGATATCCGGCTATGTGCGGAAGTGGGCGCCGAAGCTATAGAGCTGCATACCGGAATGTATGCCAATGCCGAAGACGATCGCAAACAGGATGAACTTATGCGGCTGAAAGAAGCTGCCGTACTTGCCCGCGATCTCGGACTGATCGTCAACGCCGGTCATGGCCTGAACTTTTTTAACATCACTCCGTTGCTCAAAGCAATTCCTCATCTGGAGGATATCAGCATAGGTCACGCTTTGATCAGCGATGCGGTATTCAACGGATTGGGCAACACGGTTCAGCGCATGGCTAAAATCATTGAATCCCACAACACCCACACCAATGGAACCTGATATCCCTAAAGATCACAAAGCGGGCTACGCAGCCATCATTGGCAAGCCTAATGCAGGCAAGTCCACGCTGATGAATGCCATGCTGGGGACCAAGCTTTCCATTATTACCAACAAGCCCCAGACAACACGGAACAGAGTGGTGGGGATTTTTTCGGATGAAAATGCTCAGGTAATTTTCCTCGACACCCCCGGCTTGATCGATCCCCGCTACGGTTTGCAGGAAAGCATGATGCGAGCGGTTAACCGAGCCCGTAACGATGCCGATGTTATCATCCACCTGATCGATGGTAGCCGGCTTCCCGATGTAGATCTGGAGATGAAGTACATGAGTGAGGTGGATATACCTTCCATCCTGGTCATCAATAAAACCGACCTGGTTGACCGCGACCGGATTGAGGCCTGCAAGAAAATGTACACCTCTCGCAAGGAGTATGTAGAAGTACTGGAAACCTCGGCCCTTCAGGGGGTTGGTCTGACTGAGGTAATGGAAGCCATCAAGAAGCGGATTCCGTTAAGTCCGCCGTATTATCCGAAAGATCAGCTGAGTGAGCATCCCGAGCGGTTTTTCATTGCTGAAATGATTCGCGAGCAACTCTTTCTGCAATTCCGCCAGGAAATCCCGTATTCCTGTGCGATTAATATCGTGGATTATTCCGAGGAAGAGGAAATCGATCATATTCAGGCCGAAATTGTGGTGGACCGGAAATCACAGAAAGGCATGCTGATTGGCAAAGGCGGTCAGGCTCTCAAAAAACTGGGAACTGCGGCACGCCAGGAAATTGAAGCCTTTTTGGACAAACAAGTGAACCTGCAACTGTTTGTGAAAGTCAGAGAGAAGTGGCGCGATAAACCGGGATTTCTGCGCTCCTATGGCTATGAATAGGTGTCTGAATTTTGGGTGATTTTATCAGAAAAAATGTGACACACTTTTGAAAAAGTGACAGGGCTTGACCGCAAAAATGACAAAACAAATTCAGCTGTTCTGCTCTGGCAGCTATTAATTCCCCCGTTCCGGTGCATTATTGTTGAGGTGACAAGTAATTGGGTTCAATTGAAAATTGAAGATTAAAGATTTAAAATTTCAATTAATTAACCATAAAGAACTTTGGCTATGTTGTTGAAATATAGCCGCATAAAATCCGCGTTCCATCCGCGCAAATCCGTGGCAAGAACTTCTATCAATGGCATAGAGTTTGAAACTTTGACAAGTAGAGTGAGTTAAAGATGTCAATGAGATGATAAACCCCGAACCCAAATTCAAGGAGGTCGCTATGGCTATTGAAAAAGCAACACCCAAAACCCGTCAGGAAGTACCGGCTACGGTCAGGTTTTCCGAAATGCTCGACCGTTTTTTTGATGATACTGTACGTATGACACCGTGGGGCAGAGATGGTTTTATGCCGGAAGTTGATGTATCCGAAACCGATACCCATTTCCATTATGAGCTGTCACTTCCGGGCATGAAAAAGAAGGAGATCAGCATCAATGTCGACGATAACATGCTGACCATCAGTGGTGAACGCAAATTTGAAGAGGAGAAAAAGCAAAAAGGCCGCTATCACATTATGGAAAACCATTATGGATCCTTTTCAAGATCTTTCACCCTGCCACGAAATGCCAAAACCGATAGCATTGATGCAACTTATGAAAATGGCATGTTGAAGATCTCTGTAGAAAAAGAAAAGAAAAGCGCCGGAAAAGAGATCGAAGTCAAATAATCTCCTTTTTTAGGATCATCTGTTATTCTGAAGGGTGGCGCCGTTGATTCGGCCCACCCTTCTGTCGTTTGTCAATTTATCATACGAAATTCCATTCTTGCAGACTGAACTCTATAAAAGTGACAAACATAGCGAAATTTTGGCATATCAAAACCGGAGCATTTGAGGTTGGCATCCGGTTTGATATTCAGGACTGTGAAAGCCGGTAAACACCAGTTCCGGCTGACGTTGTCCAAACTAAAACGATGAACCTAAACAAAAGGAGGTTGCTATGGCTATTGAGAAAGTAAGACCCGAAATGGATCTCAATATTGGACGTGACTTCGATCGATTCTCCAACATGCTCGATCGTTTCTTTGATGACACTTTAAAATCTGCGGCATGGACTCGTCAGTTCACACCGCAAGTGGATGTTTCCGAAACCGAAACGCACTATCACTATGAAATCAGTCTTCCGGGAATGAAGAAGGAAGACATCAACATCAATGTGGATGATTATCTGCTGACCATCAGCGGTGAGCGAAAATTTGAAGATGAAAAGAAAAAAGAGGGTCAATATCACCTGGTAGAAAACCGGTATGGTTCTTTTGAAAGAACACTGACTCTGCCGAGAAACGCTAAACTGGATAGCGTGGATGCTAAATACGAAAACGGAATTTTGATGGTATCTGTCGAAAAGGATAAGCAAGGTCCCGGACGGCAGATTGAAATCAAATAATCTCCATTAGGATCATCTCAAACACAGAAGGGAGACTTGGTGAAACGGGTCTCCCTTCTTGCTTTTTGGCAACAAGTTCCAAATAGCAAGCACCAAATAACAGATAAATTCCAATAGCCAATCTTCAATTTCCGAAACCACCCCCAGCAACCGTTTGGAATTTCATTAATTGAAGATTGGAGCTTATTTGTTATTTGGTGCTTGGTCATTGTGATTTTTTTAACCAACCGCATTTGCCTTTATTCTCTCCGAAGCCGTTTTGAAACTCAATAAAAGCTCTTTGCCGATCGCCCGGCAGGTTAGATCATATTGGTCATCCTGTTCGGAAGTACCGTCATAATTTTTCGGGTCCTCATAGGGCAGCGAAATTCGGTTTTCAACGCCTGGTATAACCGGACAGTTTTCATCAGCATCTGAGCAAACCATGATTGCAGCAAAGTTCACCTCCGGATTAGGCGGCTCATTAAACCTCTTGGAATAGCAGATGATATCCTCGCTACCACTCCCCGGGCTCACGCGGTATCTTGGGTTATTTTTGTAGGTATGATCGTCGGTAATCTCAAAACCGCAACGGGTGAGCGCCGCTACGGCATTGGCGTTAAACGCTGTTGACTCGGTCCCGCCTGAATAAGAGTAGACATCTGAAATCCCGTAATATTGAGCAAAGGTGTGTGCCCAAACCTGTGCGATGTGGCTTCGTCTTGAATTATGCGTACACACGAAAAGCAACTGCACTTTTCGGTGAGCGTCTTTACTGCTGACGATATAATCACCCAGCTTTTGCAGTTCTTCCCTGCGACTACGCGGGATCTCCGCGAGCTGTGACTCCAGTTGGTTTATACTGGATATGAGCGACGGAAAAAAGATAGGATTTGGCATAGATTTCAATTTCGTAATAGACACAAAACTAATAACGCCGAACTAATCGAAAAGTGGTTATAAGTGACCTGGAAACCGAGAAAATCCAACATGCAAAAACAATTAATTTATCCTTCTCAACTCACCGAACTGATCATGACTATTGTTTTCTAAAAACATTATAAGTGCCGGGTTAATAGCGCTGATCAATAAGTTTATCAATTACTTAATCCTGTTTTACACTCAATATAACTTTTGGAATTTTGGCTGACTAAACACTCAATCTACTTTGTAAACCGTTGACTTGAAGCGTAGCGGAACTTTCGGCTAATGGTTGTCCCCCCTACAATTCAATAATGTCACAGCTGTTATCCGAAGGGTTTACCGCACAAAAGTTTAATTATCAACAAAGAGTGAGAGAATGGGTAATCATTATTCAAAATTTACTACGGCCATATCGCTGGTATTACTTTTTTTATTGATCCGGTTTCCCGGCGGGGGAGCAGTGTTTTCATCGGCAGACGACCCCGAAACCTACCGCTATGATGGTGAACAAACCGAAGTTTCAAGTGCCGATGATCGGGCCATCAACAACCTTAGTGACTTTAACAATGCCTTGGTGGATATCGCAGAAGCTTCCACCCCGGCTGTAGTAACGGTCATGACCGCCCGAACAGAACAGATGCAGCAGCGACGCTCTCCTTTTGACATGTTCGAAGAATTTTTTGATAACCATCCTTTTTTTGAGCGACAGCAACCCCGCCAACAACAACCGCGTGAGCGTGAACGCAGGCTCGAAGGTATGGGCTCCGGCGCCATCGTTTCTGAGGACGGGTTGATCATCACCAACAACCACGTAATTGATCGCGCCGATACGGTTTCGGTTCGTTTGTTTGATGACAAAGTACTGGGAGCGGAAGTCGTCGGTACCGACCCCAATACCGATATTGCACTACTGCGAATTAATGCTGAAAATCTACCAACGCTCTCATTTGGTGACAGTGATCGGCTTAGGGTTGGAGAGATGGTAATGGCAATCGGAAGCCCGCTCTCCAGAGATCTGGCACACTCGGTAACCAAAGGTATTGTAAGTGCCAAAGGCCGTGCTGATGTAGGCTTGTTGGATTACGAGAACTTTATCCAAACCGATGCCGCCATTAACCAGGGTAACTCGGGCGGACCACTGATTAGTTTAAATGGTGAGATCATTGGTATCAACACCGCCATTGCAAGTAGGGGCGGAGGATTTCAAGGAATAGGGTTTGCCATCCCGAGTAACATCGCTAAATCGGTCATGGACCAACTTATTGAGACCGGTGAGGTCGTTCGCGCCTATATGGGTGTTAGACTGGCTGAACTTGAAGATAATGTAGCCGAAGCACTTGGCATGCCTGACTCAAGAGGAGTTATACTTGAAGAGGTAAGGCCAGACAGTCCTGCGGAAAGAGCCGGCTTGCAGGAGGGTGATGTAATTCTTCGTAAAGATGGTGAGCGCGTATCCAGCATGAGAAGATTGCGAACGCAAATTGCCAACAGTTCTCCGGGTACTGAGGTCAACCTGGAAATCTTCAGAGATGGCGAGGAAATGAACATTACCGTTGAACTGGATAAGCTCCCCGACGATATGATGGCCATGCAGGATGGCACCGAACAAACTTTCGATGAAGCTATTGGCTTTTCGGTATCCGAACTGGACGAAGAAAGCCGCCAACAGCTTGGCTTACCCGATGATGTGCAGGGTGTAATGATCGATCAGGTAGATCCGGAAAGCTCTGCTTATCGCAACAATGTACGCGAAGGTCAGGTGATTATATCAGTCAATCGCCAGCCTGTGACCAATGTAGAGGAGTTCTCGGCCATGATTTCCGAAATGCCGCCGGGCGAAAATGTCTTGCTCCAGGTGGTTCACCAGAATCGCAGATTCTTTACCACGTTCCGTATGCCGGAGCAGGAGTAAACCATTAAGATGTTTTTCAAGAAAGGGGCTTTAACGCCCCTTTTTTGTTTGAGGTTTTTGAGATTTAATTATTCAAGTCTGACGTTCTTACATCTATCAAACCGATAAATCGCAGTTAACCCTGTCAAAATGTCGACTATCCGCTTGTATCCCCCTAATTCCGGAGTTTTGGCAGGTTTTTTGAGATATTTAAACTAAATTTAGTTTTTGCATTTTTATTCCGATCAGAACAGGTGATTTTTTAAAAAACAGATGCACAGGTAATAGGAACCGAATAACCTATGGCAAAAGATTATTACAAAATATTAGGTGTTAGCCGGAGCGCTTCTCAGGATGAGATCAAAAAAGCTTATCGAAAGCTTGCGAGAAAGCTGCACCCGGATGTCAACAAAACCGACGCCAATGCATCGAAAAAATTCAGCGAGCTACAGGAAGCCTATCAAGTGCTGAAAAACCCCGAAGATCGTAAGATGTATGATCAGTTCGGGGAAAACTGGAAGCACTACAAGAATTACCAGGAAAACGGCGGAGATCCGTCTGATTTCGGATTTGGCGCCTATGGGCAGCCCGGAGCCGGCAACCGACGAAGGAGGACTTATTCCTATTCCGGAGATCCCGCCGAAGCAGGCGGTGATAATCCGTTTTCTGATTTTTTTGAATCCGTATTCGGTCGAGGTTTTGGTGGCGGTGGTGGCCGCAGCAGTCGCGATCCGTTTGCCGGTCAGCAGTACCGCGATCCCTTCGCCGGACAAAAAGCCCAGAAAGGACGCGACATAACGGCAAACCTGGAAATTAGTCTCGAAGAAGCCTGGGAGGGCAAAACCAAATCATTCACCCTGAACGGCAAAAAAATGAAAGTAAAGGTTCCAGCAGGTATTGAGGATGGCAAACGCCTCAAGCTAAGCGGACGTGGAGAAAAAATTTCAGGTGGTAAACCCGGTGATCTTTTTATCACCGTAAAAATCAAACCGCACAGTACCTTTACCCGAGAAGGGAATAACCTGTACACCACAGTTCCGGTGGATCTATATACCGCTGTTTTGGGAGGTGATGTAAAAGTGCCGACCATGAAAGGTTCAGCCAAGATTAAAATCCCCCCGGAAACCCAATCCGGCAAAACCTTTCGGCTTACCGGTCAGGGTATGCCCGAATTCAAAAACCCCAACAAAAAAGGCGACCTGTACGCCCGGGTGGAAATCAAACTGCCGACAAATCTCAGTGAAAAGGAAAAAGAGCTTTTTAAGCAACTGGCAGCAATGCGAACCGGCGAATAGGGCGATATTGTCGATGGGCGTATTAATCTAACCGAAAAGATCCGCCCTTAAAATAAATAGGGGCGCTTACCTACCCAATACGTAGCAAAATGCAGTTTGCCCGATTGTCGGCGACATTCTATAAATTACTATATAACAGGATATTAAGAGCGGGAAACAGGGTTGTAGGGACAAGGCATGCCTGCCCCTACGACTACGGTTTAGATCCTCTTTTCCATTGATCCTTTCATTTTTTCCCTGCTTCATCTACCATCGCAAAAATCCTGTATACCAGCGAAAACCCTACAAGACACTTTGCGGATATCCCTGACAAAAAGGCATAACCTTTTCTGCCGACCCACATACGGTATGGAATTGGCATATTGAGAGACAAAAACCTAAAATAAATCAGTTAGAAATATTGTAAGACTATGAATTTGAACAAATTTACCGTAAAAGCGCAGGAGGCGATACAGGCTGGTTTAGAAATGGCGGCTGATCGCAATCACCAGTCGCTTGATCCGCTGCATATATTAAAATCCCTTCTTTCGGATTCTGAAAATGTATGTGTAACGATCATCAAAAAGATGGGCAGCTCGGTTGCTACTATTCAGAATAAATTGGATGAAGAGCTTAAAAAGTTACCGGTTGTCAAGGGAGCTTCGGTTTCAGGGCAGTACATGAGTAATGATGCTAAAACCGCTTTCGATAAGGCAAACGAAGCTGCCAAAGATCTCGGAGATGAGTATATCAGTTCGGAACACGTACTGATCGGTATTGTGGAAGGTAGCGGTCCGGCTACACAGGTGCTGCGTAATGAAGGGGTAACCAAGGATAAAATACTGGGTATCCTCAAAGATGTGCGTGGCAACCAGAAGGTGGATGACCCCAACGCCGAAAGCCGCTATGATGCTCTGAAACGCTATGCCAAAGACCTTAATGAAATGGCCGAGCAAAATAAGCTCGACCCGGTCATCGGTCGGGACTCTGAAATCCGACGCGTGATGCAGATTTTAACCCGCCGGACCAAAAACAATCCGGTTCTGGTTGGGGAGCCCGCTGTGGGTAAAACAGCCATTGCCGAAGGACTGGCGGTGCGTATAGTTAAAGGGGATGTGCCCGAAGGTCTGGCAAATAAACGCATCATCGCCCTTGATATGGGCGCTTTGCTGGCCGGAGCCAAATACCGTGGCGAATTTGAAGATCGCCTGAAAGCCGTAGTGAAAGATGTAACCGAATCAGACGGCGAAGTCATTCTTTTCATTGATGAGATTCACACCCTGGTTGGCGCCGGAGCCACCGAAGGTGCTATGGATGCGGCCAATATTCTCAAGCCCAGCATGGCACGCGGTGAACTTCGGGCGATAGGTGCAACGACCCTCAACGAGTACCGCAAGTATATCGAAAAGGACAAAGCGCTCGAACGTCGTATGCAGATGGTTTATGTGGATGAGCCCACGATTGAAGACAGCGTTTCCATTCTGCGCGGCCTCAAAGAGCGTTATGAGTTGCATCACGGTGTAAAAGTAACCGACAGTGCGATTGTGGCCGCAACGGAACTTTCCGACCGGTACATCACCGATCGCTTTTTGCCGGATAAAGCTATTGACCTCATTGATGAGGCGGCATCCCGCCTGCGGATTGAAATAGATTCCATGCCCGAAGAGCTGGATAATCTCGACCGGCAAATTCGTCAGCTCGAAATTGAGAGGGAAGCCCTCAAACGAGAAAATAATGAGGAAAAAATCGAGCAGATTTCACGGGAACTTGCAGACCTCAATGAAAAATACAAGCAGCTTAAATCCCGCTGGAGCAATGAACGCGAAATGATCCAGAATATTCGCGGGATGAAACAGGCCATTGAAACCGCCCGCAACGAAGCCGATAAAGCTGAACGCGAAGGGAATTACGAGAAGGTGGCCGAGCTTCGATACGGCACCATCAACAAACTGGAAAAAGAACTTGAGGATACCAATCGCAAGCTTGAAGAGCTTCAGCAAGGCGAGACAGCCATGCTGAAAGAAGAAGTGACCGACGAGGATATCGCCGATATCGTATCCCGCTGGACCGGCATCCCGGTCAGCAAGATGCTGCAAAGCGAACGCAGCAAACTGATGAGCATGGAAGAAGTGCTGCACAAACGTGTGGTTGGCCAGCAGCAGGCAATTGAAGCGGTATCACATGCGGTGCGACGATCTCGTGCCGGTCTGCAAGATGAGCAGCGCCCGATCGGTTCTTTCATCTTTATGGGGTCCACCGGCGTGGGTAAAACCGAACTTGCCCGAAGCCTGGCCGATTATCTTTTCGATGATGAAAATGCAATGGTTCGCATAGACATGAGCGAATACATGGAAAGCCACAGCGTGAGCAGACTGATCGGTGCACCTCCGGGATATGTCGG
>SLJN01000269.1 GCA_007135115.1 Balneolales bacterium | reverse complement strand
TTACGACCTCAAACTCTTCATCTTCGGCCAGCTGAAAGTGATAGGTGTCGGCGCGCTCGTCCGCACCCCATGATACGGTCAGATCGGTTTCTATATCTTCGGCACCGTCTGCAGGATCGGGCTCTGTGAGTTCGGTGCGCGGTTCCTCGTCTTCTCCGGTTGTAAACGACAGGGTTTCTGAATTGCCAAGCCAATTATCGTCTTCAGTATCACCATAATAAACGTTGACGCTCCAATAATACGTTGAATTGTCTTCAAGTTCGGCTACCTCAAATTGGGTGGCCTCGAGGTCAGTTTCATTAATTTTTATATTCTCAAAATCCTGATCCTCAGCCACCATGAGTTGATAGGTTTCGGCAAGCCCCGCCTCACTCCACTCCATTACAACATCGCTGCTGATATCCTCGGCATCATCTTCGGGGTACCATTCGGAAAGCGCATCACGGGAAAAGGGTTCACCCCCGAAATACTTTGTCTCCAACACCTGGTTTTTATCCGAATCCTCGAAGGTAAAATATCTCTGCGCACTTAACTCCGCGTTATCCCCCAAAATCTCAACTCCACCATTTTCCAGTTCCCGATCATCTCCGGGAACAAGCCGGAATCGATATGCAACCTCGGCACCTTCCTGCCGGTCGAATTCACCTTTCCCGGTAAATATCGGGTAATCATCCTTCTCAGCATCTATCTCGAGGTATATTGGTTCGTCAAATGATTCCCCCCATTCATTAACAACTTCTACTTCGTCTCCGACATCAGGCTTATAAAAACCGTTTTCTTGCTGTACCGACATATCCACTGAAAAGATAACGCCTGGAATAAATTCTTCGGTTCTGAACAGAAGGGGCTCTGACCAGCCGTATCCGTCATCGATACCTTTAACCCTCCAGTAATATAACTCCTCGCCCTCTAAATCCGAGACTTGGAATTCGGAATTATCGAGGTTTTCTTCATCAACAACTAACTCCGAAAAATCGGCATCCTCAGCCAACTGCACGTTATAGCCTTCGGCTGATTCCGACTCGCTCCATTCGAGAAGAATTTCAGGTTCCACATCAACCGAATTATACAGTGGAGCCCAGTCGGTAATTTCAGGATGAATCTCAGTATATCGAATAATGGACCCGTGACCAGAAAGACCACTGCCTCCTACTGCCCAAAAGATTCCGTCTTCATCCAGGGTGAGTCCGTTCACATCGCGTGTTTTTCTTGTCACATTATCCGGATCATAGTCGACTTCCCAGTTATCTCCACCATCGGTGGTATGTAGTACCTTGCCTGAATTATTGAATGCCCAACCCGTTTCCGAGTCTGTAAAAATGATCTTATGTAAGTAATCCTCAACCCCGCTATCCTGGGTCACCCAGTTTTCTCCACCGTCTTCGGTATGAACGATAGTGCCTTCATAGCCTGCTGCCCAGCCGGTTAGCTCATCGATAAAGGTTACATCCACTAACGTTTCGTCTGCAACGGAACCCTGGTATTGCCAATCATATCCGTCTTGTGTATAAATAACCGTCCCGTTTTGCCCGACTACCCATCCGGTCTCTTCATCAACCATCGAGATGCCATGCCAACTCCTCTCAAAATTTGGAGTTGCACTAAAATCCCAATTTTCACCACCATCCTGGGTATATAAAACGGAGCCTCCGCCTACCGTCCAACCCTTTTGGTCATCGATAAAGGTAACATCGACAAGGGTTTCACTAAACTGAATTTCCTGTGTTTGCCAAACCTCTCCACCATCGTCAGTGTGCTGGATGGTACCACTCGTACCCACCACCCAGCCGTTCTGGCTATCGGAGAAGGTAACATCATAATAGACAAAATTGTCATTTCCGAAATCCTGCCTTTGCCAATTCTCTCCACTGTCTTCGGAATAAACCTTGATACCATGAAAGCCGACAGCCCAAGCTGTTTCGTCATCAATAAAGGTTATACTGTTCAGGCCCTGTTCCGTACTTAACTCCTGAAATAACCATTTTTTTTCTGACGCCTGCGCACTTATGGCAAACAGAAATATAAGTGCCCCTACCCATAATTTGGTTCGTAACAACTTTTCCATGAAATGTAATTTTAGTACCCATTTATACGAATTGAACAGCAAGCTTTTTTTTAAGCCAGCCCTATCGTCCTCCCCAAACCCGTTTTTTTTTATTTATGGTGAGTCCGATGATTGAAGTGCTGAATCTAAACAAAGCATTTGTTCGG
Source organism: Balneolales bacterium (assembly GCA_007135115.1). GTDB lineage: Bacteria > Bacteroidota > Rhodothermia > Balneolales > Natronogracilivirgulaceae > SLJN01. The sequence continues at coordinate 8,692 of SLJN01000269.1, read as the reverse complement.
TGTTCAGAATAGTTGTCCCGATTTCAGAAAAAAGATTCCGAAAATCAGTAAAATAGTTTTACCTGCAGCTTATATATAATACCAACAGATCATTACTTATAAAGTGCTATAAATTAGTACGGCATAATTGCATAACAGCAATCAACTTAATGACAATGGCATATCAGACGGAGAGGGGTTTGATGGATACCGGGCCGTCGGGGCTGAATATGAAGAAATCACACAAAAGGCTGAAGAGCCGCACAACATTTCGCTGGTGCGGGGAGAACTAACCAGCAGTGAAAATGAGGCTAAGGTACCTGAATCATTATCACTTGATCAAAACTATCCCAACCCGTTTAATCCGTCGACACAGATCAGTTTTGAAGTGCCCGAAAGCGGACAGGTAAGCCTGAAAATCTACAACAGCATGGGTCAGGAAGTAGCCACCTTGATAGACGGACAAAAAAATGCCGGTAGTCATCAAGTCACATTCAATACCGAGAGTCTGTCATCCGGGAGCTATATCTACCACCTGGAAGCGAGAGGAGAGGTTATAACCCGTACCATGACTTTTATCCGGTAGGTTATCATCACATCTACCTGAGATGTTCGGTATTGAACTTTCAAATTAATCATATTTTGGCTTACAGGGTGGAGATATACTTCCCCCTGTAAGCCATTTTTATATGAAAATGTTTGATTTGATTCTGACACCAAAAATCGATGGCGCTTATTTAATTAATGTCATGGTTTGGGTATAGATCTCACCTGCTGCTTCTAATCGATAAATATAAGTACCGCTTGCAACACCAGATCCATCCCACTGCACGGTATGCTGACCTGCTTCCATTTCACCATCTAATAACGTAGTAATAAGGCGTCCTGCTGAATCATAGACATTCAGTTCTACCCGGGTGTCTTCAGGAAGCTCGTATTTAATTGTAGTCACCGGATTAAAAGGGTTTGGGTAATTCTGCTGCAAATCTACATCTTCCGGGATATCTGCAATCACTTCACTGGAAACCGGATCTCCAGGGTCCTGCCATTGTAATACCGGGTATTCGCTGGATGTATTCCAGGTTTCTTCAAAGTCCAACTCCACCATGTTACTTATCGCGGCTTCATTCTGCATCTGCTCTGTTTCAAGACCTTCTATGTTGGTTTCAACTCCACTTGTTCCAACTCCTTCATCGGCAGACGTAGTTTGAACATCCCAGTAAGAGCCACTTATTTCACCTGACTCATTATTGCCAATCAGCCCTCCGGATTGTGCAATTCCATCTCCACTCTGCACCTCGCCGGTTGCATATGATGTAGAAATTTCACCATCGTTCAAACCAATAAGGCCACCTAATTGATCTCCTCCATATACATTACCGGTAGCATAAGAGTCCGCTATTGATGCGTCCGAATTTTGGTATCCTACAAGCCCTCCGGCTTCTTCTCCGTTTGATTCAACATCTCCGGTTGCGAATGAATACGTAATATCCGCGTTGTTCCAGCCAACAAGTCCACCTGTCGTATACTCTGATTCGATACCAGCCGACGATGAAGAATTGGAAACTTCACCATCGTTAATACCAACTACCCCTCCGGCGGGATACATATAAGACAGAAGTTCGCCTGATGTATAAACATCTGAAACAAGACCTTCAGAAGAGCCTACAAGCACTCCGGAGTAGGAATCCCCTACAATATCAGCATCTGTCAAATATACATTTCTGATTTCACCGGAACTGCCTAATACTCCAAAAAGTCCTGCATACCGCTCCTCTTCTCTATCTATGGTTAGTCCACTAATTTCAAGTCCATCTCCGTCAAAGATGCCTTCAAAAGGATCATCCGGATCCCCAATGGAATTAAAACCGTACTCCTCATCCCAATCTGCAGTTTCACTTGCATCCAGATTTCCAGTGAGCCTGTATTCATCCGACATAGTGCCGTTTTCAGTATCTTCATGACCGATACATTGAAGTTCTATTAGCGTACTGACCAGCAACATTCCGTCATCAGTGTCATATTCAACTTCAGTGCAATCTACCGGATCACTACCCATGGAAATCGTTGTGGATAAAGTGACAATCAGTAAAGCAATTAACAATACATGAATTTTAGTAGCAACGTGTATCATAGATATAAGAGTTATTTTCGGGGTATGTTAGGTATCTATAAAAGATTCTTGAAATCTTAAATTTCTACTTTTACTCTTTTATAATACGCATTATTAGCCTTCATTAGCTCATTTCACCGAATTAAACTGTAAATGAAACTTCCATCAGAATCCAGATTATTAAGTTTAATCGATCCACTTGTTTTGGTAAAAACACAACAATTCAAACCCTAACCGTGGTTTATGCCCCATAATAGGGTTTTCGAATTTTTTCGTGACTACTGAGCCAATTGGCTTCACCATCTCAAACCATTTGGACAGTGCTGCTGATACAATATCATATCAATTGTTCCCATAGATTTAACCACTACTATCAACACTTCAGACAGGTGTTCAAATTCGTAGCGGGGACGCATAATGACCGGTCTGAATGGGTCAAAAGAAGCTTTATAAGTACCACCTATGTTTGCCGAGTGACAAACTTCAATACTCCGCAAATACCGAATAACTTTCTTGATTAAACAGTAACACCTCGTATGATTCGGTGTGTCCGACTTCCATCCCCGGCGACCCGGCCGGCATACCAGGAACGGCAATACCAATAGCATCCGGCTGTTGTGCCACCATTCGGCGGATTTCATCGGACGGAACATGCCCCTCAACGATATAATCACCAACAACGGCGGTGTGGCAAGATTGAAACGCCCCGGGCACACCCTTTTCCTGCTTGATGGTTGGCAGGTCAGCAACCTTCTCATCAATTACCGTCATTCCCTGATCTTCAAGATAATCGGCCCAATCCACGCAGCAATCGCAATCGGGTCCGCGGTACATGGTTACTTCAATATCTTCGGCATCAGCTTTTGGGCCGCCTGAAAGCACAGTCCAGGCGAAGTAAGCTCCCCCGGCGATGACTAAACCGGCTAATAATATAGTAAGTCCTTTATAGGTCATTTTTTTCTTTAAAAGATTATTTATTGGTTTATTTATCCCCCGGTGAATGCGTCAAAAGACTGCTCCTCAAACGCATTGGTACCGATAAACTCCAGCATTTGCCGGTAGGTCTGAGCATCGATATAACCGTTTTCCCGGGCAAAAAGCTCTCCTTCGGAGTCGATGAACAGTATCGTCGGATACGAATCCACACCCCACTCACGAGCAAGCTCCTCTTCGGTGTATTCATTTCCTTTGAAGGTGACTGAATCCCGGGACTCTGCATTCAGGCTGACCGGGTAATGCCAGGTATCCAGATTATCTTCCACCCCGGCATCGGTGTAGGTTTCCTCTTGCATCTGCCGGCAAGTATGGCACCAGTTCACATGTACAAATACCTGAACCCAGTCGTCATTTTCTGATGCTTTTTTAACGGCATCATCAAGTTCGTACCAGCTTTGGTCAAACTCGTTTGTCTGGACTTCCGCATCATCTTCCCCAGGTTCTTCGCTCGAACAGGATAACATGGCTAAAGCCAACGCTACTAAAGCACTACCAAAAATAATCTTCAACAATCCATTACTTTGCATCATGTTCAAAAATAAAATTCAGATTAATTTTTATGATGAAATTCGAACTCCTCAAACGCGTGTAATTAATTTTAAGCGTATTCAAACCCACCTCCTGGCTTTTGCAAAACTCGACACATTTTTACCTGGTGGTTTCATCAAAGATGGACTTACCAGACAGATGAAATTGAGCAGGTGAATTTGAGATGATACAATAACTTCTTTCTCGTAATTTAAAATTTACAACTCCTCCACCGTGTCGCCACAGTTCAACATAGACTCACCGTGGTACGGATTTCGGATTTCCTCGTGGCTGCTCAGCCAGTCGCCTTCGCCATCACCGACCATCGGGCATCGTTGCTGATACAACTCCATATCCAGCGGACCCAAAGATTTTACCACTTCGATAAGCGCTTCAGAGATATATTCAAATTCTGAGCGCTGACCGTCAATATCCCCTTGTTCCTGTAAAGCGGAAGCATGGCTTTCAATCTTTCCGCTGTATTCATTCCAGAAGTTTGCAACTGATTCATCCAACTCATCAACCGATATTTCGGATACGGCCTCGCTAAACTCACCGGCTTGCGCAGCGGCATGATCGGTATACTCTTCCACCAGAGCGTCCGTCAGTTCTAAATAGATATGCAGCGCTGACTCCAGATTGGACCGAAACGAGGCCGGCGTATCATATCCATCCGTCTGTTCCATTGCTTTATTGTCAACATTTGCATCGTGTTCGCTATCTCCACACGGCGTGCAGATAAGGGAAAGTCCTAGTAAAATTGCTGTTAGGTTAGGTATCATTGTTCTGATCGTTTTGGGTTATCGTTATTTATTTCTTCGATGAACTAACTTCGAAAAGTCTGGACTGCACACTAACGCCTAAATTTCTATAAAACCGGTCATCCCGGAAATCCTGTAGCGATAGCGGAGGGATTATCCGGGATCTAGGAGTTCATGGCTGATTTTTTGCCATATTCCCCTGGATCCCGGATCTCCTCCTATCGTTCCCGATCGGCCATCGGGACTGGCTGTCGTCCGGGATGACTGCTTTACTTTTTTTGGTTAATCGAGTGAATCGAATGAAACTCTTCGGATTTGCAGGGTTCCGCTGCCATCAATCAACAATCCGGTATAGCCGGGATCCATCTGCGGAGCATGCGTGTGCACTCGCTGATCTCCGTCAACATGGCCGTAAAAATGGCCTCCCGAAGCTTGTACCCGGACTTCTTTCCATCCGCTCGCTCCGATGGAATTGTCGCCGAGCATGTCGTCTTCTCCATCAATCATTTGCCCCTGACTGATGGTCTCATCATCCAGTTTTAAATACTGATAAGAGTCCGTACCCAATACATTGTGGATCAGAGACACGCTTCCGTCAAAGTCATCGGTGTTAATGATGAACCGGCCTTCTACCGCTTCGATTTCATGCTGAAGCACGAACATCAGCTCACTGCCTCTCGCATCGATGCTCAGGGCGTGATTTCCTTCCTCATCTTCGGTAAGCTCAAAACCGGCATCATCGGCAGATCCTTTCAGCCAATGAAATGCATCACCCATGATCTGTTCCGAGCCGGGCGCTATTCGCCATCTCCAGGAGCCGTCATCGGCCAGTTGGGGCGCTGCGGCTCCGTGAATGGTTTCCAGTTCATCTTCCAACTGAGCCAATTGTTGCTGCAAATCTTCCACTGCTGCAACTCCGGCTCCGTGCCGAAATACCAGCTCGCCCCCGCGATCGCCGGTTACCCAAACCAGGCCCATTCCAATCATGCCAAAGCCAACAAGTGCGAGTGCCGGTAGCCTTTGCAAATCGTAATTGCTCCATGCCGCCACAACTCTTATGCTGGTGAATATCAGGAAAAAGATCATGGTGGCTAAGGCCCAGTTCTCGTGAGAAGCTAACACGGAAAACGCATCTCCGGATATATCCACCGTTTCAGCAGCACTTCGTCCGGTGATGAAGGCTAAGATCAATCCCACTGTACCCAGGATATAACTTAAAATGACAGTGTTATTTATCCACTGGATATTCATGAGCAACTGACGCACCAAATCCATAAGCACCGCAAGCGCCAGAAATGCGATGGGAAAGTGGATGACCAACGGGTGTACGTTGGGCAGCCAATCCGGTAAAATGAATGCAAAAGTCATGAGTGATTTATTTGTGATGGTTAATTTTCAAGCCTCTCAATGACCTCGCCACAGGTCGGCATGTTTTCGGGATCGTAAGGGTTCTGGATTTCTTCCTCTCGATTCAGCCAGTCGGCATCTTCCATCGGGCAGTACTGGTGATAGACCACACCGGAGATTTCATAGTTTTGAACCGCCTGAATCAGCACCTGTGAAAGTTCGTTGAATCCTTCACGCTGACCTTCGAGTTCATCGGCTCCCAGAATGTGCTCAATATGGCCTTCAATTGCCTCGTACTGATCCATCCACCGCATGTGGGCGTCGCCGTCCATCCGGTGCAGGCCGATAGATTCGAGTTCGTCACTCATCAGGCTGAAATACTCCTGAGCCTGATCAAAATCTGATTCAAACAGTGCATCTTTCGCATCGAGGTAGACTTCCAAAAATGCCTTGAAATCTTCCCGAAAATCATCGGTAGCGCCATCCACGGCCTCGGCATGATCATGCTCTTCATCCATTTCCTCGTCTTCCATCTCTTCATCATCCATATCCCCGTGATCGTGCCCAGGTACTGCTCCGGTGCCCGGCTCCCGGTTCATCATGCTGAAGCGATCCTGCATCTGGAATTCCGAATCGATGCGGAAAGCGCCGTGAAAGACTACTTCTTCGCCTTCTTCAATTCCATCGTTGATGGCGTACCAGTCTCCGGCGCGGTGACCCAGTTCAACTTCACGTGCCTCAAACCGGGGTGATTCAGCCTCCATATCCTGAACATACACCAGGGAACGCGGCCCGCTCCACAGCACCGAGCTTCTCGGCACCATCACCTGTTCACCGTCACGGCTTTCGCTTTTGAGCTCACTGTAAACCAGCATGTCAGGCTTCAGTTCGCCCCCGGCATTGTTGATATCGGCACGAACCCGGACCGTTCGGCTGTTCGGGTCCACGTGCGGATCTACATAGCTGACCGTACCTTCATGGGATACGCCCGGCTGCGAGCGGCTGGCAAATTTGAAGTCGTCACCTTCCCGGATCCAGTCCAGATCTTCTTCGTAGGCTTCCATTACCACCCATACATCATCCAGATCAGCAACTTCAAAAAGTACCGAGCCTTCATCTACATAATCTTCGCGGGCTACATTGCGGGTCATTACAAATCCATCAGCGGGAGAGAGGATTTCCATGTTCTTTTCAACTTCGCCCCGCTCCTCGATTTCGCGGATTTGATCGTCGGTCAGCTCCCACTGCCTCAGCTTCGAACGTGCCGATTCTGCCGAGCGTGAATCCTCCCCGCCGCGTTCAATCGCCTGCAGTAATTCCCGCTGTGCGGAAACCAGTTCCGGGGAATAAACCGTCGCCATAGCTTCGCCTTGGTCAATTCGGGAACCGGTGAAGTTGACTTTCAGGTCGATAATCCGACCGGGAAAATGTGAGGTAACACTGGTGATGCGCCGTTCATCAACTTCAATTCGGCCGGGCAGACGCATCTCTTTTTCGGGTACACGGCGCTCGGCAGCTACGGTCTGAACCTGTGCCAACTGAACCGCCGACTCCGACATCACCATGGAATAATCGTCCTCATCGTCGTCGTCCACCTGATCAGCGGGAATCAGATCCATTCCGCAAATCGGGCAGGAGCCGGGTCCGTCTTCCCGCACTGATGGGTGCATGGAGCAGGTCCATACCTCATCGCCATTTGCTTCCTCGGCTACAGCTTCTTCGTCATGATCATGCTCATCAGCACCACCGAACAGCAGGTAGCCTGCCAACAACCCGATCAATAAGATAACCGAGTAGGTCAGCCAGTTTTGTTTGATGTTATTGAGAATATTCATTGTTCTGGGTTATTTAATAAGTCAATAATCTGTGGAGGGATTCTAAAATCCCTATCCGTCTAAATCCGCGTTTATCCGCGGTTAAAAAAACTGTTCATTGCACCTCCGCGGCTATGAGCCATTCGATTTGGGCGATACTTCGGTTGTGGGCGGTCTGCGCCTGAAGCAGCTCCAGTTCCAGATCGAGCAGTTCCCGCTGGACTTGCAGCACTTCATCAAACCGTACATTGCCGCCCCGGTACTCTTCACTGAGCACCTCCAGAGCTTGTTCAGCTCTCGGGATCAGCTCGTCTTCCAGCAGCCGGATTTCCCGATCGGCATCCCGGCGATCTTTCTGATACCGCTCCAGCCGGCTCAGCAGCCGGTTATCGGTTTCCTCGCGCTGAACTTCTACCGAGCGAATCCGGTTTTGAGCTTCCTCGCGCTGAGCACGATAGCGGGTCCGGTAAATCGGCAGGCGTACCGTCGCCATCGCCACGACGCCTTCATTCATATCGTCCATAGCGGACATCATCGAAAAATCGCGACCCATGACTTCCACACCGAGTCCGAATTCCGGGCGGCCTTCCAGACGGGCGCGTTCCAGCGAACTGCGGTACTGATCCTCACGGGCATCCAGCCGTTCCCACTCGGGGTTGTGATCGCGTATCCGCTCAGCGAGCTGCTGTTCATCCAGTTCCAGAGTTGCCAGAGACATCGCTTCGGGGGATTCAATATCCTCCTCAGCCTCCCGGTTCATCAGATTATTCAGTTCAGCGCGGATCGGCTGCAGTTCGTCTTCGACACTTTCCAACCGGTTGCGGAACCGCTCTTTTTCCATTTCGATGCGCAGCAGATCGGCCTGACCCGCCCGGGCGGTTTCATACCGGATTTCAACCAGCCCTTCCAGATCCCGAAGCTCTTCAATCTGCTCCTGAATGATACTCCGGGTAAGATCCTGCTCACTGTAATCCAGCCAGTTGATATGGATATCACGCAGAATCTCTACGGATTCGGTACGGATCATCGCCCGGTCACCTTCACTCATGTGGAGCATTTCCTCTTCGCGGGTACTCAGTGTTCCCGGCCATGGAAACATCTGCATCGCCGATATGGAAAACCGGCCCATAAAGGTCTCGGCCATCGCCGGATTC
>SLJN01000018.1 GCA_007135115.1 Balneolales bacterium | reverse complement strand
TTGTTGAGTCTAAAAATGCCTTATTTGTTCCATGGAATCGAATGGAGGGGGCGCTTGAAGCAATCCAGGAAGCTCAACCCGACCTCATCTTGCTGGATTTACATCTTCCCGATGGCAGTGGACTTCATTTATGTAAGGAGTTATCAGAAAACAGTGCATTTTCGGATACCCCTGTTTACATGCTCACAACCCGTGAATTCGCTATTGAAAGAGAAATTGCTTTGAATTCCGGCGCGGATGCCTTTCTTCAAAAACCTATTAACCACTCCGACTTTTTCGATTTACTTGACCAGGCATTATCGGATACGGTGGATCTTAAATTTTGGGGTGTAAGAGGCTCAACTCCCTGTGCAAACAGGGAAAACATGGAGTACGGAGGCAATACAAGCTGCATGCAAATGGTTCTTCCTAATTCAGATCAGCAGCTTATTTTTGATAGTGGTTCCGGTATTCGCAATCTGGGCAACGAGTTAATAAAAAAGAAAAAACCTATACAGGGTCGAATATTCATCACTCATGCCCATTGGGATCATATACAGGGTTTTCCGTTTTTTAAACCGCTGTATATGCCGAAGAATCATTTTACGGTCCACATGCCACAACAGTGGTCGGGTAAAACCGATGAGGTGCTCTCCGGCCAAATGACGTTTACCTACTTTCCGGTTACTACCGACATGCTCAAAGCGCATATTGAGTATGTAACTCAAAAGCATCCGCCGCAGGAGTATGAAGGCTATCAGATTGAAATGATATCAGCTAATCACCCTGTGGCAACAGCTATGTATAAGATATATATACAAGGCCGAACGGTAATCTATGCGCCGGATAATGAGATAAAGCCATACTGGCTGGAAGAGCCTACTCCATTTACAAATCAGATGTTGTCGTTTTTTAAGGATGCGGATGTTGTGATTCACGACGGGCAGTATAACAGGGAGTTATACAAGGACCGAGAGAACTGGGGGCACTCAGCATGGGAGGATGCGGTTGAATTGTGCGCTCAGGCCGGAGTGAAAAATCTGTTTCTGACACATCACGACCCTGACTCTAACGATTCCTTTCTTGCACAAATGGATGAGGATATGGAATCGTATCGCAAACACTTCAAGAATTTGCAGCTGGCAAAAGAAGGAGAGCTATTCAAACTAAAAGCAGGAGTAACCGAAAAGGCTACTCCTGAAAATAGTTAAACCAAGCTGTGCAAAACGCCTGAAATTAGGCGGTTTATCCGATCTGTTTGGAAACCTTAGTTTGAGCCGAAATAATATCTCAGACCAGCCCCACTGTTTCCACGTAAATGAGTGCCGGGTGACAGATCAAGAATTGGGGCAACTTCGGCGAAAATTTCTATAGGATTGTCATCAAACTGATAGTTCAGCCCAAATGGAAATCTTACGCCAATACGATCATTGGTACCTCCTGTGAGAATTCGTCCTCCGACACCGTAATAGAAAGCCAGTGTACCGGTTTGTGCATCAATGAAATCAAAATTGTATCGAGCGTAATCGAAGTGCATGTGAAACCGGGTAGCGCGGGTGGGGGAAAACTGCCAGGCTATCCCTCCATGAAAGGCATTGCTATCTCCGAGCCATAGTTTACCGGAAAGTCCTGTAGGCTGACCCACCATTACTCCGGCGCCAAAGTTACCGTCACCGCGATCCTGGGCCTGGGCTTCTGAAATGGGGTTGGTCAGAAAAATAAATCCGATGAAAAATAAAATTATACTTATCGTTTTCATAAATTGGTAAATGTTAGAGGTGTAGAATTGCTCACAAGTATCACAAATCATGTGAAACTCAGACCGTGCTGAAATGAACTCTTGTAACTGTATTGATTACCCTTTCCAATATAAGGGTAACTAACGAGATTCGGTATATACTGTTTTAGCACAAACACAAAGGAAGACTTTGCAAAGCGGAAATTAAGACAGTTCAGCCCGTCAGAATTTTATTAGTACATCAGCAACAAAGACGGGTAGAAAATGCATTTGGCAGTACAAAGCAGCTCAAGCCACAAAATGTTGGATTTGGGAATTTGAATCCCGTCTTTATTGGTTATAGGCTTAGTCTGTTGTAAATAACTAAAACCAACTCGCGTTATAGTTGTAAAATTCACAGGTCAAAAATGGGCTACCGTTAAGAGAAGGAATAATCATTAAGAAGGGGAAGCTAACAAACGTAAATTAGAAATAAGGTCAGTTTAACACGACAAGGAAAATCAGCTATGGAACGCAAAACCGAACAGGCTCTCATCGTATTTGTTAAAAACCCTGTTGAGGGACAGGTGAAAACCCGGTTAGCTGCTGAGGTAGGGGACCAGAAAGCACTTTCGGTGTACCAGCAACTAATCGAACATACCCGGAATGTAGCTATGGAGTGCGATGCTGATGTCCATGTGTTTTATAGCGACTATGTGGATGAGGGCGATCAGTGGTTGCAAACGGACTTCTCCAAGCACCAGCAACAAGGAGAGGGACTGGGAGAACGTATGCTTGATGCATTTAATCAGATGGAGGAGATGGGCTATCAAAAAAAGATCATCATCGGTAGCGACTCTCCTGAAATCACCCCGGAAATTATTAATGATGCATTTCAAAAGTTGGATGAATACGATCTTGTTATCGGTCCTGCATTGGACGGGGGGTATTATTTACTTGGAATGCAGCAGATCCAGGAAGAAATCTTTCAGGAAATCAACTGGAGCACCGAGCAGGTTTTTGATCAGACGATATACACGCTGCAAAACGAGGGGGTAGTTTGGTACGAAATGCCCATGCTTTCAGATGTAGATACCGAAGACGATCTGCCAAAGATGCGCAAAATTACGAACCGGCCCCAGCTGTCTGAATAGCCCTTGCAGTTAAGTATAATCATCCCTGCGCTCAATGAAGCGGAGACGATAGGTGCCACGCTCAACCGTCTTCAATCGGATTACCGCTCACGCCCTTACATTTCTGAATTTATCGTGGTAGATGGCGGTTCGGAAGACGAGACAGTCCGTATAGCTAAAGACCGGGGTGCACTTGTTTTGGAACAGGTGCCGTGCGGTCGTGCAATCCAAATGAATAAAGGTATCGAAGTAGCTAAAGGTGAAATCCTCTACTTTCTTCATTCTGATACCTCTACACCACCGGGTTTTGCAGAAAAAATCATCCGCGCTGTTGAAAACGGGGCCGACTCCGGGTGCTTTCAGATGAGATTTGACAACCGGCATCCGGTATTACGTTTTTTCGGTTGGTGCACCAGATTTGATCTGCCCTGGTTCCGCTACGGCGATCAGAGCCTGTTCGTGACCCGGCGAATGTTTAACCGTTCAGGCCGGTTTGATGAGCATCTCTTGGTAATGGAGGATAATGAATTCATTCGCCGGCTCAGAAAACTCGGAAACTTTTCCATCTTGCCGGACAAAGTAGTAACGGCGGCACGCAAGTACGAACAGACAGGCATCATGCAATTGCAGCTCCTGTTTGTTAGCATAGTGATCTTGTACGAACTCGGAGCTTCTCAGCAGGTTTTGAAGGACTGGTACACCTCAGCCTTAAGGTATCTGGGCAAATAAAAAGGCGACCTCCGGTTGAAGGTCGCCTTTAAACAAAATGAATATAATCAGAAAAGTGAATTAGTTATCGGGATCCGGGTCAACGTCGGTTGGTGGAGTTGCTTCCTGGCCTCCCTCTTCACCAGCCTCACCGGCGCCTTCCTGAAGTGGCATCGCATCCGGATCATCCTGAACAGGCGGAGCGGCATCCATAGGCATATCAGCGCCGCGTTGCTGGATGGTACTTTGCTGAGTATCCTGATCGATAAAAAAGTTTGCCAGCACACTTAAGGATAGAAAAAGCACTGCAAGTACGGCTGTGGTCTTCGACAAAAAGTCAGCCGTACGGCGTGACCCCATCATATTATTACCACCGCCACCGGCAAGTCCGCCGCCTATTCCACCGGTCATACCGGGAGCCTGGCCACGTTGAAGCAGCACTACAATGACCATCAAAATGCTTATGATGGTGATGAAAACGACAATAAGTGTATATGCTAACATAATTTCAATTAATTTGGAATGAGACCAGTAAAAATAACTATTATTTACTTCTCAGACAATTGCTGTAATCTGCTATTTTAACGTACGCGAAACACGTAAATGATTTTTCGGATTTAACCATGGCTCAACAATTTGCTACAATGGAGGAGATTTATGCACTGATGTCGGAGGCATTTAATGTTCCGGAGAACATCGTGCGCAATCTTCTGGTCTCTCTTGCCATTATTGCTTTTGTTCTCATCCTGAGATTCATAGCACTTCGAATCGTCTATCGTCAGGTAGAAGATGTTAGTTTGCATTACAAATGGAAGAAAAACCTAAGCTATATAGCCGGTTTTATTGCACTTTTAGTGATAGGCAGAGTTTGGTTTGAGGGATTTCAGTCATTCGCCACCATTTTGGGTTTAGTTGCAGCCGGTTTGGTGATAGCACTCAGAGATTCGGTCAATGATCTCGCCGGGTGGATTTATGTCATGTCTCGCAAACCCTTTGATATCGGTGACCGCATACAAATAGGTGAGCATAAAGGCGATGTTGTAGACAAACGGCTCTTCAAATTCACGATAATGGAAATTGGTAATTGGGTAGATGCCGACCAAAGTACGGGACGGGTACTGCATATTCCGAATCAGAAGATACTTAACGAAACCATCTCAAATTATACCGCAGAATTTGAATTCATTTGGAATGAAATACGTGTTCCGCTGACCTATGAAAGCAACTGGGAGAAAGCGAAGCAAAGATTAAAGCAAATTGCGGAATTCTACTCCCAGGATACTAAATCGGAAGCCGGGCGTCAGCTGAGGCGGGCGGCAAAAAGCTACATGATCGTCTACAAACACCTTACCCCGACGGTGTACACCAATGTGGAGGAATCGGGTATTGTGCTGACGATCAGATATCTTACCAACCCCAGACGCCGCCGGGGAACGGAAGAAAAAATCTGGGAAGAAATCTTACGAGCATTTCAAAAAGAGAGTGATATTGAGTTTGCTTACCCAACTACCCGTATGTTCCGGCGGCATGAAGAAGGACCGGTAATCCCGGGTGGTGACAGAGCAGAGCCTAAAGACAACAGCTAATCTAATGTACCTGAGTTCTTGCTACCAACTTTATATCAGGTGTTGATGGCGTATCGCGGATAGGTAGATTTCGCTTCATCAGCTTGTTTAAGGTCAATCTCCATGGTGATAAAGGGCTGGTTTTTGGAGGTTGTTGCGAGTACTTCTCCGTCCGGACCAGTGATCCAGGCTAATCCCCCGAAATGAACATCTTCATTCGGGTTTCCATACCGGTTGGATGAAAGGCAATAGGCACCGGATACAATAGAAACCGCTCGTCCGCCGACAAGCCATTTATCATTTGTGGCAGCTTCGGTAGCGCGTGGGTTAGCAATAATGTGAGCGCCGGACCTCCCATAGAAGCGGGATGTTTCCAATGACCACAATTCGGTGCAGATTTGCAATCCGACTAAAGTCTGGCCCATTTCTTCTACATCAAACGAACCATCGCCGTGGTCGTACCAGGAAGCTTCCCAGAACCCCTGTTCATTCGGCAAAAAGTATTTATGATGAACCGGCTGATAGCCGTTTTTTTCATCCCACCGAAAACCCTCGTTTAATCTTCCGCTGGAGTGGTTGACTGGTCGTGAAGAAATGACTTCGGCGGGGGTGAGCTCCGAAAGTTTTTCCAACCAAACCTCATGATCCTGCACGGCTACATCCCATTGGCTCGTGGTAAAATTGTCATTGAGAGCAAACCAAGGGCTGAAGGGCATTTCAGGAAGCAGCACGAGGTTGCTTTTATTGTCATGTACGTGTGATATAAGCATTTCCCACTGTTGATGAAATGCTTCGGGCTCATCAGGAAGTTGGCAAACGGTTACATTCATACGAAAAATAAATTCTTGTGTGAATATTCTGCACTTTAAGACTCGACAGACCCTATCTATAGAAGTCTTATTATGATTTACTATTCAAGATTCTGCACCTACCATCAAATTATGAGGTTTTGTCGAGTTTCAGCCGTGTACGATTCTCAGAACAAAAAGTTTAAAGAATTTCATCCTGCAGCTAATCTGTCAAAATAACTTTGCCACCACTTTATTCCTGGCGCAGTGCTACGATGGGGTCGAGTCGTGAAGCTTTCCAGGCCGGGTAAAATCCAAAAAATAAACCTACAGCTGCCGAAACACTTACGGCAACGATCATAGCCTGGGTGGAAAAAAGCGCCGGCCAACCGGCATAAGCGGAAATGACTTCTATGGAAATAAGACCTATGAGTATGCCACCTATGCCTCCGAGCAGGCAAAGAATGACGGCTTCAATTAAAAACTGAGTCAAAACATCCCTTCCTCTTGCACCAACGGCTAATCGAAGCCCGATTTCACGGGTGCGTTCGGTAACACTTACCAACATGACATTCATAATCCCGATGCCGCCGACAAATAGTGAAATTCCGGCAATGGAGGAGAGGAGAATGGTCATCACCCTGGAGGTTTCTGTCGCCGCTTCTGCAACTTGTTCCTGTGTTTGAATGGTGAATCCATCATCCTGGTGGGAAGCGCGGCCGTGACGCTCCCGAAGCAAATCCCTGATTTTTTCGGATGCGATATCCATATACTGCTCATCATAGACCTGCGTGTTAAGGACCATGGCATAAGATCTACCTGAGATACGCTGAAAACCTGTCGTGTAGGGAACTAAAATTAAATCATCCTGAACCGAACCCATCAAAGAGGATCCTCTTACTTCCAAAACCCCAATAATTTCAAGGGGAAGTCCGCGGACTCGGATCGTTTCCCCTACAGGATCTGCCCCATCGAATAACTCATCCACAATAGTTTGGCCTACAACGGCAACGGTCTCGGCGTTTTCCAGCTCTTCCTGGGTATACATCCGCCCACTTTCGATGGGCCAGTTACGGATTTGAAGATAGTCGGCAGACTGACCGTAAATCGGGGTATGCCAATATTCATTTCCATAGGTTACGACGCGCTGGGAACGTACTTCCGGACTTGCCGCAACCACTTCGGGGATTTCCTCAACGATCGCGTGAGCATCCTCCACGGTAAGCTGACCTGCCCGGCCCGTACTGATGGGATCTTCCCCACCTAATTCACGATCTTCCGGAAAAACCAGCACGACATTTTCACCGAGCCGGTTAACCTGCTCTTCCACCTGATGGCCGGCACCCTGGCCAAGCCCCACAACAGCAATAACAGCTCCAATGCCAATAACGATACCCAAAGCGGTAAGCATCGTACGCATCAAGTTGCGCTTTAACGCATTAACGGCAGTGTAGGGAACGGCACTCCATTTCATGAGACTACCTCTTCGTTTTGCGTTTCGCTTTTGTCATGAATCAATTCTTCCAATGCTTTAGAGGCAGGAAGCGGGTCATGGTATTCATCATTCTCGATTTGGCCATCCCGCAGGCGAACGGTGCGTTTAGCGTACCGGGCAATATCGGGTTCGTGCGTTACCATCAAAATGGTCAGCCCGTTTTCATTCAGGTTCTGGATTAGCTCAATGACTTCAAGGCTTGTGCGGGTGTCCAGGTTTCCTGTGGGTTCATCTGCAAGAAGAACATTCGGTTTGTTTACCAGTGCTCGTGCGATAGCCACTCGCTGCTTTTGCCCGCCGGAAAGCTCGTTCGGTGTATGCTTCATCCGGTCTTTGAGGCTCACCCGTTCAAGCGCCTCTTCGGCGAGGCGGTAGATTTCTTTCCAACTCAGATCCTTGCGACTGTACAACAGGGGCAGCTGCACATTCTCAAGGGCTGTGGTTCGGGGAAGCAGGTGAAATGATTGAAATACAAATCCGAGGGTCTCATTACGGATATCAGCCAGACGGTTTCGCGAAAAACCGGCGACTTCTTCTCCGTCGAGATAGTAATGACCGGCAGTTGCTTTATCCAGGCAGCCGATGATATTCATCAAGGTGGATTTGCCGGATCCGCTGGATCCCATGATCATGGTAAACTCGCCCTTCTCAACACGCAGGTCAATGCCTTTAAGTGCCTCAACGGCTACAGATTCGGACTGGTAGGTTTTGGTAATTTTCTGAAGATCAATTAATGCCATTGATACAAATATTTTTTGAGCAGTCCGGTTTAATACTGTGCCTGATCACCCTGAATCAGTCCCGGTCCGCCTGTATCGTCATCCGTAGCTATTGATACACCGACAGCGAGTTCGTCTCCTTCTTCAAGACCGTCGAGAACTTCGGTGTAAACACCGTCGGAAAGTCCGGTTTCAATTTTTTGTGCGATTAATTCATCATCGCGGAGGATATAAACAACGTCATCATCCTCATCGACACCTTCGGGATATTCCGGGGTGAGATCATCAGGAAGGCGTGCACGCAGTGCGTTATTGCGGACTCTGAGTACATCGTCTCGCTCTGCGGTGATAATGTCAGCCTCGGTGGTCATGCCGGGTTTTAGCTTGCCATCCTCATTTTCCACTTTGATGATCGTCTCGTAGTGTACCACATTGTCCTGGGTTATCGGAGCATTACGCACTTGAATGACTTCTCCGGTGAATTCTTCATCGCGATAGGCATCCACGTGGAAGCGCACATGCTGACCTTCAGCTACATCGCCGATATCAGCTTCAGAAACGTTGGCGTAAATGTGCATTTCGTCGAGATGCGTGGCGATCAGAAACACTTCCGGAGCGTCGAGGCTCGCGGCTACGGTCTGGCCCACATCAACTTCACGGGAGATGACAATGCCGTCTGTAGGGGAAAAAATGGTGGTTTGATTCAACTCCAACTCGGCGCGATTCAGGGCGTGTCGCCGGACCTCAACTTCAGACTCAGCCTGCTTGAGCGTCGATCTCACCTCATCGACATCCGAAGGGGATACAAACTCACGCTCCCGGAGTTCAACGGTGCGTTCGTATTGCTGCTGAGCCAGTTCAAGACTTGCTTTGGCGGATTCAAGTTCGGCCTCGGCTGAGCTAACATCCGCCCGAAAAGTAGAGGGGTCAATCTGTGCAACGACCTGACCCTGTTCCACTTCGTCGTTAAAATCCGCATGTATCTCCTCAATGATGCCGGATACCTGACTGCCCACCAAAACTTCATCAATGGGTCGTAGTGTGCCGTGCGAGGTAACGTGACGCGAAACGTCTCCATAATCTACCGTTTCAGTGTTAAGCGGGGGCAGGCTATTGTCATCACTGCCGAAATATTGAAATCCAAACCAACCAAGAATAGCTAATAGGGGAACTAAGAATAATGAGGCTTTTAGTAGTTTCATTTAACCTATTTCGTTTTGGGTTACCATCTATAAAAGACGTAATGAGTGCTAAATCGTTTCCCGAAAATTTTAAAGCGACTTAGTCCTAAACCAAAATCCACATCCGGTTTTTTAATTCTACAGATTAGATTAATGGCAGGCTGTAATAACCGGCAATTAAGAAATTAAATATCCGGCTAATCGGGCGATTTTGTTTTTCTGGATATATAAATAACCCGAATCAGGTTTAACTGTTGTATATTAATTGCCCTTATATAGGTTAGCAATTCGGAAGTTAAATTCAATGGATTATGTCAAATCCAGCCGGAAATGGTCATGCTGATGACGAATCAGAAAGAAACATAGAAGAAGCACGACTCCGGGAGTTTCAAAAATATCTTGAACAAAACCAAAAGCCGATTTGGGAAGGCTCGTTTGATCGACTGGTGCAACTGGCAGCTCAAATTTGTGATGTTCCGAAATCACACATTAGCCTGGTTGGGAAAGAGGTGAATTATCATCAGGCTACGCTTGGCTTTGAAGCGGAAATCACTCCGAAAGATAAAAGTATCTGCCAGCACACGGTAAGCCGAGGAGAATATCTGGAAATAGGAGATACGCTTAACAATAGCCTGACCCAAAACAATGATTTTGTAACAGATGAGTTTGGTCTGCGATTTTACGCAGGCGCACCTCTTAAATGTCCGAAAGGTTACAGCGTTGGAACCATTTGCGTATTGGATCACAAACCTCGCAATCTTAGAGAAAGTCAAAAACGGGCACTAAAAACTCTTGCAGATGAAGTAGTGGCCCATTTTGAGTTACAGAGCGCCCGTGATGATCTTGAAAAACTTAATCAGGAAAAAGATGAGCTGATCCGAATCGTCTCGCATGACATGCGCAACCCGCTAACCGGCATTATTGGCTTTTCTGAGCTGCTGCAGGAAGAGGTTGATGATGAAATGCATCGCGAAATGCTTCAGCAAATTGAGGATTCCGGTCTGTCCATGATGGGGATCATCAATGTGCTGCTGAGCTCCGAATACATCCAAAACGAAGCTTTTGCCATCTACCGGAAGCATGTGGACCTGTATGAGTTGACTTATGAGGTTGTGAAGCTACACAGGCCGTTTAAGCTGCTGAAGAAGCAAAGTCTTCAAGTTGAAATCGATCAACCTCTGGAATGCAACATCGATCCCGAAAAATGGAAACAGATCGTCGGTAATTTGCTCAACAATGCGATCAAGTTCACCGGAGAGGGCGGTAGCATCAAGCTCAGAGTAAGAAAGCTCAATGAATCTCAAAGCGCTGTTGAATTGATCGTAATTGATAACGGTATTGGGATGGACAGCCAGCTTAAAAAACGATTATTCAGCGGGAGTAAGTCCATTTTAAGACCGGGCACCGAAGGTGAAAGCTCTTCCGGAGTGGGCATGCAGCTGGTGAAAAAATATATCGACTTGCATTCGGGTGAGGTGGAAGTTTATTCCGAAGAAGCTGCCGGTACGGAGGTTTGTGTGCGGTTGCCGATTTGAAGAGGCGGGAGGGTAACCACGGATTTACACGGATTGGAGACGGATTTTTTTGATGGTGCTTATGCGAGATTTGAGTGTATTGCGGCAGAAACGGTAGTGACAAGGCATGCCTTGTCACT
>SLJN01000087.1 GCA_007135115.1 Balneolales bacterium | reverse complement strand
CGAAAAAAAAGCCCGAGGATAAATTTAATCCCACACCGGAGCAAAATCCGGATTAATTACCCTTTTGTTTTTCTCCAGGGTTTTAATGCGTTCGAAATCCTCCTCATCCAGATTAAAATCGAATACATCATAATTGGATTTGCGCCGCTCATGGCTGGTGGATTTGGGCAGTACCCACACCTCTTCCTGATCCAGCAGCCAGCGCAGAGCAACCTGGGAAGGAAGCTTGTTGAACTTCTTACCTACTTCCTTCAACACCGGATGATCCGATAATCGCCCCCGCGCCAATGGGCTATAGGCGCTTAGGCTCATATTCATCTGCCGAAGTTTTTCCATGACATCCGACTGATCCAGCATGGCGTGATACTCGATTTGATTGGTGATCAACCGGACTCCCGACTGCTCTGCTTTATCAAGATGATACGTGGTAAAATTGCTGACACCGAGATGCTTCAAATGACCTTTTTGCTTCTCCTCTTCCATGGCTTGAAGCGTTTCGGCAATCGGCACATCGTTGACCGGCCAGTGAATCAGGCAAAGATCCACATAATCGGTTTGAAGGTTTTTGAGACTTGAAGCAACTGCTTTCGGTACTTCATCCGGGGTAAGTTCATCACGCCACAACTTAGTCGTCAAAAATAATTGCTCCCGGGGAATGCCGCTTTTGCTGATGGCTTTGCCCACTTCTTCCTCATTACCGTAGATGCGAGCCGTATCAATGTGGCGGTATCCCAAATTCAATGCATCTTCGACTGATTCTCTGCACTGCTCTCCTTTTATTTGAAAAGTTCCGAATCCGAGACGGGGTATGTCGCTTCCGTCAATGTTATCAAACTCCATAATAGCTCGTGTGTTTTTTGGTCGCAGATTCGAATAGCGATGAAAAGTTTTATTCGGATTTCCTGCTATTCATATTCTCAATGAAAATATAATGACTCAGATTTGCCCTCCAAACCCGCACTGACCAGAAATTCTGATTTATAAACTTTTTACGAATCCTTTTTATGATGAATAATCAGCATTAACAAATTCAGCTGAATCATTACTGTCGATTTTTGCCTGAATATCCTTGAAAAAGGTACGCACTCCCATCTCATCCTGCTGCTGTATCAGTTTCTCAAGATGTAAGCAATACTCTTCCACTTCGATATCTGCGCCAGATTGTGGTTTAATGGATATGAGGGATGTGCCCGGCAAAGCACCCTGTTGTTCCGATTCACTCCACAGCGATTCGTGCATTTTCTCTCCCTGACGCAGACCCGAGTACACAACCGGAATATCCTGATCCGGTCGATATCCTTTCTTTAGAATCAACAGACGAGCGAGATCATCAATTTTTATCGTGGTTCCCATATCGATAAGAAAGGTATCCTCAGAATCCGAAAAACACAGCGAATCAAGAGTGTGATCGACGGCATCAGCAATGGAAATAAAATAGCGCTGCACTTCCGGATGGGTGACCGTAACCGGCTTTTCCTGGCTGATCTGCTCTTCCATAACCGGTACCACCGACCCGCGGGCTCCCAGTAAATTTCCGACTCGTACGGAGTTGAAACGAGTTTGCGACATTTCGTTCATCGAAGTCATCATCCGCTCCACCAAAAACTTGGTCATACCCATGACATTGGCCGGGTTAACCGCTTTATCGGTCGAGAGCGTGATCATCTGCGGCGTTCCAAACCGATGAGCCAAATCAGCAATATTGCAGGTTCCCAGCACATTTACGCGAGCTGCTTCGATGGGATGTCGCTCCATCACCGGCACATGCTTATATGCTGCGGTGTGGATAATCAGATCAAAAGTCCGGTTTTGAAACAGCGCCTCCATCCGTGGTTGATCGGTAATATCCGCCAGATAAAATAATGCCTGACCGGTCTTGAACTCCAGGCTCTGTTCAAGCAGGTAAAGCTCGGTTTCATCATGGTCCAGAGCGGTGACATGAGCCGGGTTTAGTTCGCTGAGCCGATTCATGAGTACCTTGCCAAATGATCCGCATGCACCGGTTACCAGGATCCGCTTGCCGCTGATGTTTTGCTGCAGGCTATTCAGATCTACAGCCGGCAAGTCACTACCTATGAGATCCGAAAGTTCAATTTGCCGCTTTGCTATCCCCGATTCATCAGCATGCAACAAATTAATGGGAATGCTCGGAGAAGTTTCCCAAATCTTGATACATAATGCTCGCAAATCGGTTTTTGAAATACCGGAACCGGTGATGGTTATACTGTCGAGCTCATTTCGTCCGACACGGGCAATCATGTCTTCAAGATTTCCCGATGCCCGTTCTTTCAACTCAGGTTCTAACTCAATATCCGAATAAAGAAAGTCGTAGTTATCAGCTTCTGATTTAATCAGGGATGCATCCAGTCTTTGCCGACCGGTTATAAATAGCGCCTCTACCGTTTTCCTGTTTTGCTGATCCCTGATCGAAGGCATATTCTGAGTTTCATTGCGGATGATGGTCTGCAATATAAGAGCTTTTCAACCCTCCTTCACCCGATAAAATGAAATGAAAAAACATCATTTTCCGTCGATTTTAATCGACGGTTAGAGTGGGGCCACTCCGTTAACCATGGGGTTTTAGCCCCGCAATCCGGCGGCTAAAGCCGCCAATGTGTGGGTGGGGGAGACCGGCAAAACCGTCGGTTAAAGTGCGTGTTGCACAACTTTTACATTACTCTCTAACTGTTCAGATACCTTTCCGCGCGACGAAGTCGCGCTGTTTACCCCACACGTACTGTCGTTTCGACTGGAGGCGAGGCTTGAAATAT
>SLJN01000066.1 GCA_007135115.1 Balneolales bacterium | reverse complement strand
TGGCTCGTCGCTTCCGATTCGGTAAAAAAAATCGCCTGGAACAAGGAGCCGCCGCTCCTCGTCTTTGCGTCCCTTGTCCCAGATAACGAAAATCTCCTCATCGAGCCGGGCGGCCGGGTCGATGGAAAACCGGAACCAATGATGGCCGATTCGCGCCGGATCGATCTCGAGGTTCGCGTTCCACTGCTCGTTGGCCACCCGGTTCGGGGCCGAGTCCGGGGCGGCCAGCCAGTTTCGATCGACGGTCACAAATTTGAACTGGCAACGCCCTTCTCTAAATCTCTCGCCGGCCGGAACGCTCAGGACAAAGACCGCCTCGCCGGCGATCCGCTCTTCGGAAAGCCGCCAACGCTCAGGATTGGAAAACGGATTCCAGTCGTTGAAATCGCCGCCCACAAGGAGTCCCCCGTTGACATTGAAAAATGGATACATCGAAGGAGCCAAAACGAAAACAACGG
The DNA here is from genome assembly GCA_007135115.1 of Balneolales bacterium. Classification (GTDB taxonomy): domain Bacteria; phylum Bacteroidota; class Rhodothermia; order Balneolales; family Natronogracilivirgulaceae; genus SLJN01. The sequence goes on along the minus strand of SLJN01000066.1, from coordinate 2,314 downwards.
CATCCCCGGAAAAAAAATATCCGCTGTTACCCGGTGTAACAGATCCGGAAGCTATTGCTGATTTTATCGGGATCGAGTACGGTGAGTATCAATCGATTCTTGAAAACTTCAGCAAACAAGTGAATATGGCTGCTGAGGAACTTCTAAAAGATGAAGAGATTCAGAGTGCTATAGAAAAGCTTCCTTTTAATCATGATGATACGATTGTCCTATTAGGAGATTCCGTATCCGATGACCGACAAGGGTGGTTTCAAATACTTCAAACTGCTTTAAATCTTCAGATTGAAAAGGCCGACTTCAAATGGGTTGATGCTTCACTTGGCGGTGAAACTACCACTCAAGCTATGCTTCGGCTCAGCCGAGATGTATTGTCACATGAGCCTGATTGGGTTTTCCTGGCATTCGGAAACGATGATGCCCAAAGACCCCATCTAAACGAGAGTCGCACCGTAATTTCGTTGGCTGAATTTTGGGAAAATATCAGCACGATTGAAGAAGCCTTGAATCAGCAGCTCGAAAACCCTGTGGTGTGGATTACTCCAACACCTCCCGTCACCGAAATGATGGTGCAGGTACCGTTATTTCATGGTGTACTGCATGAGGAGGATCTCAATGAGTACCGGGAAGTCATCAGCGGAAAAACCGGATATATCGTTGATCCAAAAGGTTCACGAATGGGCAATCCTCCGGAAGCATGGAACTACATGAGTGATGGTTTTCATCACTCAATAGCCGGTCACATTACCACAGCCAAAGAAGCAATCAAGTTACTTGCCAGTGATGCTCCGGTTCACGAAGGGTCAAAGGTCAGGAAAGAAGAATAGAAATCATCTTTAGAACTTGACCTCCCAGTGACTCAGCCAAACCGCCAGTTCTGTACGAAGCTCAGGAACGTTAGAGCTGAAGTCCTGATAACTGATAAGGTCGGCGTCAAAAAGGTTTAATGTGCTTTGATCTCCTGTTTTCATTGAAATAAGCCCACTACTTCCCGATGGTGCAGAATGCGTGTAGCCTTCATAAAAATCATCGAAAGGAACGGGCTCTCCAATGACGAATGCATCTAATAAACCAAAACCGAACCCTACATAGGCACCGGCGCCGGTACCAATTCGGAGTCCGTCAAGAACAGGGTTTCCACCAATCAATGAAATAGCTGTTCCTACAAGTGCTCCGGTCGCGGCTCCATAGAAGGTATCGAGCAATATCACGGTTCCCCGGTATCTGCCCGATGCGAATACGCCATCAAAATAGTAGTCGTCATCTCCTGGAATTGTAAAGGCATCGTAAATTCCGACGCCAAGCCCAAGAAGCGTTCCCGCACCTACACCGACTCGGACAGGATCTAAGTCACCTGAATTATTCAATGCCATTGTGGCACCGCCAAGAGCTGCTCCCGTTACGGTCCCTGCGCCCGTATTGATCATCACATCCCGCATGACTTGAGCTTCAGAACGATCCGGTTTGATCATCCCACTGAATAACAAAACCAGAAGGATTCCGGCAGAGATAGTTTTTTTCATTATGATTCAAGTTTTATGATTGGTTTAAGGATCTCTCAATGCTACTGGAAGAACCTTCCCATTAAACAATTTTTGACCGTTTATCGCAAAATCCGCTATAAAGTTTCCCATATCGGCTGAACTTACAGGAGCCTGCTGCTCCGGAAAAGCCATTTCAAACATTTCAGTTTGAACCGCACCAAGACACAAACAATTGCTGGAAATACCACGATCTTTTAACTCTACTGCAAGACACTCACTCAAGGTCGTAAGTGCACCTTTGGTTGTGCTGTAGGCAGATAATCCACCAAATTTTGCGGAGCCCATATACCCGCCCATAGATCCTACGGTAACCAGGTGGCTTTCCGGTTTCATGTGAGGCAATATATTTCGGTACAATCGGACCGATGCCATCAAGTTGATTTCGATTAATTCATACCAATCATCATCGGTAAGTTCTTCGAATCTTTTCGATATAAACCCGGCGGCGTTGTGAATTACGACATCTACAGGGCCTCTGGAGCTAACCTTAACACATAGATCAGCAATCTGTTCCGGTTTTGATAAATCTGCCGGATAAGCCTTTATCTGATCCGGACTGTTGGATTCAAGTTCTTCAAGACGATCAGCAGAACGTGCTACCGCACTAACCATACATCCCCGCTTTGAGAGTTCGAGTGCCGTTTGATAGCCGATCCCTTTGCTCGCTCCTGTAATTAAAATGTGTGGTTCCGACATGGATAGCAACATTTAAAAGTAACTGCGGGAATATAGTGAAATGCTGATTTACAAAATATGGGACTGTTAAAATGATT
>SLJN01000401.1 GCA_007135115.1 Balneolales bacterium | reverse complement strand
TGGGATGCGGTGCTAAAAAGGGGGCATCGGTTTCCAGGATCAGCTTATCCGTCGGCATTTCTGCTATGCTTTTATCTACACCCGCATTTTTGAAGGTCGTAACCCCACCAACACCGAGATGCAGATTCAAATCCAGGGCTCGTTTACCCTCATCCACCGACCCGGTATAGCAGTGCCAGACGCCCCGCAACCGACCATCCTGTTCCTCTTCGATGATATCGAGTAAATCTGTAGTACTTTCCCGGTTGTGCAGCACGATCGGTTTATCCAGCTCTCTGGCCACCTCGCAATGAACTCTGAGCGATATCTCCTGATTATTCACCCAATCCTGCGACCAGTAATAATCCAATCCGGTTTCACCAACCGCAATGATCTCCGACTCCCGGCAATGCTCATAGAGCTGATTATCAAAATTTTTCGGGATGTCTCGTACATCGCAAGGATGAATGCCCGCCATTTTGTGAAAAGTGATATCAGGGTGATGTAGCCTGTCCATCTGCTCCAGTGAATCAAAAGTAATGGCCGGCATGCAAATATCGGTTATACCAACCTGGCCGGCACGGTCCAGGACTTCTTTGAGATCCTCTTTAAACTGGTCGAGATAGATATGGCAGTGGGTGTCGATCATTGCGCGTTCGGATGTTTGAGCGTTTGAATGTTTGGTTGTTTGGTGTTTAAATGTTCTTACTTTTGCCGTTCAGCAAAGATTTCACTTGAACGATTGAAGATATCCGTGTTTTACGATTGAACAAATTATTTTAACACTACTCCAAGCCATTCGGTATATAACAATCAAACAACCGAACATTCAAACAGCCAAACGCCATGTCCGATCACGACTTCGACAGCATAGCACGCAAGTTAGCCCCGCACTACTCCCGGTTTGATGTAAGCAATCGACTGCTATTCAGCGGACACTCGCATCAGGCCTGGCCGGATGTGGCTCGGGAGGGTCAGATAGAAGCGTTTGATGTCGCCGCCCGAAGTGTTGACGATAAGTGGAGCACAGCATTTGAAAAAACCGAAAAGCTTCGCAGCTATCTTCGCGATTTTTATGATGATCCCTCCGGTCGCTACTGCGTTTCGGCCAGTACCCACGACTTGGTGATTAAATGGCTTTCAGCCTTGGAACTGCCGAAAACCAAACGGCTCGTGGTGACCGATCATGAATTCTATACCCTGTTTCGCCAATCCCGACGCCTTCAGGAAGAAGGTATCGAAATTGAAGAAGTTCCTGCTCTGCCACTCGAAGGATTTGCCGATCGCATCAACCAGGCGCTCGAAAAACCGGCCACTGCTGTGATGATCTCCCGGATCTATTTTGAGAACGCGTTGATCAACCCGGAAATCAACGAGGTGGCCGAAATTTGCCGCAATCACCATACTCCGCTTTTGATTGACGATTATCACGGAACTAATGTGCTGCCTTTATCTATTCGGGAAAACCGGTTGGAAGATGTTTACTTGCTGATCGGAGGCTACAAATACCTGCAATGGGGAGAGGGGAATTGTTTTCTTCGCTTTCCTCAGGAGTGCAAGCTCCGGCCGGTTATTACCGGCTGGTTTGCAGCTTTTTCAACTTTACAGCAGCCTCGGGAGCATTATTCCGTCGAATATGAGGGCGACCAGCGATTTGGCGGTGCCACCTACGACAGCACCTCTCAGTATCGCGCCGCGCGAGTGGTGGATTTTTTCCGAGAGCAAGGGTTAACACCGGAAGTGCTTCAGCAGCAATATTCCGGTCAGATCAGAGAAATGTACCGGCAATTTAACGGGCTTGGTTTTGACGAAGACATCATCCGGCTAAACCATAATTACCCGATTACCCGCAATGCCGGATTTCTTGCGCTTTATTCCCCCTACACACCGAAGCTTTATCAGAAATTAAAGGAGAACGGGGTTTATTGTGATTATCGCGGGAATATTCTCCGGCTGGGACCCGCTCCATACATAACCCAAAGTCAGATTGATGAGTTGTTTGAGATTCTGGGTAGGGAGCTTAAGGCGTTGCTGGGATAGCGTATTTTGTGTTTTGTTCGTGACTGAAGTGGGGGTTTCTGTTATAAGCATTGAAAACTTTGGACCTTTTACCCCTGGATCCCGGATAACCCTTCCGCTATCGCTCCAGGCTTTCCGGGATGACTATGAGTTGAATCATCCTATTATTTAATCCGCGTACAATCCGCGAAAATCCGCGGTTAATAAAACCTGGTCTATATAAGCCCCGAATCATCATTAAAAATTTGGCTGTAAATCGCGGCACCGTTATTATTGCGACACGGTCTTAATTACATTGACCGATTTTCTAAATATCACCGATGTAAGGCTTAACCGGTTCACCGCTCTAAATAGAGAATCCTCAACTATATACGCATCGCACTAAAGAGTAGTTGAAAATTTAAAATCCGTGGATGCATTTAGGTACAGGATAACATATATTGCACATATCTTAGAAATCAAACCAGGAAATTCACATGTCACAAACCGAACGGCAAAAAGCGCTTGATCTGGCAGTTGGCCAGATTGAAAAAACACACGGGAAAGGCACCATCATGAAGCTGGGCGACCAGCCGGTGGTTAATGTTCCAAGTATTTCAACCGGATCCTTATCGGTGGATTATGCCTTAGGTATCGGCGGGGTCCCGCGCGGACGAGTTACCGAAATTTTCGGGCCGGAATCCAGTGGTAAAACCACCCTCGCCCTTCATGTGATCGCAGAAGCTCAAAAAGCCGGTGGCCATGCGGCAATGATTGATGCGGAGCACGCTTTTGATCCCAAATACGGTAAAGCGCTTGGCATTAATATTGAAGAACTGCTTGTTTCCCAGCCGGATAGCGGTGAGCAAGCCCTGGAAATCACCGAAACCCTGATCCGCTCCGCCGCACTGGATGTCGTCGTGGTTGACTCCGTCGCCGCTCTGGTTCCCCGCGCAGAACTGGACGGAGAGATGGGCGATTCCCAGGTCGGTCTGCAAGCCCGCCTGATGTCACAGGCACTGCGAAAGCTCACCGGAATCGTCAGCAAAACACGCACTTCGGTGATTTTTATCAACCAGCTTCGGGAAAAAATCGGTGTGATGTTCGGTAACCCCGAAACTACTACCGGTGGTCGCGCTCTGAAGTTCTACTCTTCGGTACGTCTGGATATCCGCCGTATCGGCGCCATCAAAAAAGGTGACGAGGTAACCGGAAACCGCACTAAGTTGAAAGTAGTCAAAAACAAAGTGGCGCCTCCGTTCAAAGAGGTAGAGTTCAATATCCTGTATGGCCATGGCATCTCCAGAATGGGCGAACTGCTGGATCTGGCCGTCGACTTTGACATCATCCAAAAGCGAGGCAGCTGGTTCAGATATGACGGTGAACCTATAGGTCAGGGTTCGGATTCGGCTATGCAATTCCTTAAGGAAGACGAACAGCTTCGCACCAAAATTGAAGAGATGGTGCGAACTAAAATGCTCCCGGAAGACCAGCAGCCGGAAGAGAAAAAACAGGAAAATACCGGAAAGAAAAATAATGCCAAAGCTGCTAAACCGGAACAAAAACCGGCTAATGGTCAGTGAATGACGAGCAAAACGTAGATTTCTCATTACTACCAGGTAAGTGTTCCGATCTTAAGCCGCAAAAAAAGCGAACGAACCGCACCTCCATATTTGTCGGAGGCCAGTTCTTATGCGGTGCGGAAACCAAAGCCGTAGAGCAATGTGAAATTGCAAAAGATTCCTGGGTTGATGAAACGCTCATCCGGCAGCTGCTTGCGCTGGATGAGCGTTTTCGGTTTCAGGAACAATGTTACCGGCTTCTCGCCCGAAGAGCCTATTGTCGAAGAGAGCTGCACCAAAGGGGGCAACAGAAAGGGTTTTCTGAGGATGCCATCGTGGAGATTCTGGACCGGTTTGAAGATAACGGTTGGATCGATGACCAGGCATTTGCCCTGAATTATGCTGAAGTGTACTTCAACAGAAAAAAGTGGGGGCCGGAAAAAATCCGAGCAGGATTGGTTCAAAAGGGAATTTCAAAAGAAGATATTTCGTATGCCCTGGAACAACTTGACGACACCGATGCACAACTCAATTCGATGATGGACGTTGTCGGAAAACACCGAAACCGGCTTCTGCGAAACAACGATACGCAAAAACAAAAGCACAAACTCGTTGATTTACTGCGCAGGAAAGGTTACCATCCCGAAGTTATTTTCCGGAACCTCGATCACCTGATACAACACTTGACCGATGAAACAACTGACACTTGAACGGTTTTTTCGCGGGCTCATCTGGCTTGCTCTCGGGATTGTTGTATTGGTTGTGATGATGCGGTTTTCCACGCTGGTTGCCTATGCCGCGATTGCCCTGATTTTTTCCTACATCCTTGAGCCCTTTGTCAATCGCATGCAGGCATCCGGTCTGCCTCGTATTTGGGGGATTTTCATTGTGATTGCCACCCTGGGTGTCGCCCTGGCCTGGGTTTCGACGACAGTCTTTCCCATCATTGCCAACCAGCTCATTTTACTGACCAAGCAGCTAAATATCGACACCCTCAACGAAGTGGTCGGAGAGATTGAGCAGCAGATTCTTGGCATTGTGCCCATGCTACCGGAGGGGTTTCTACGTGAAAACCTGATCGACGCCGCCGAAAATCTGTTTGATACCGATGCCATGCCCGGCACACTCGGTTCTATTCTCGACATCTTCACCGATTTATTCTGGGGAATTCTTGTTATCCCCTTTGCTACGTTTTTCTTTCTCAAAGACGGCAGTCGCATCCGTCGCAGCTTGCTAAAAGTCGTACCCAACAGATATTTCGAAACCACACTCACTCTCATTGACAAAGTAGAACGACGGCTGGGGTTCTATTTCAAAAGCGTGGGAATTCAAAGTGTTTTGGTTGCCATCTCATCATGGGCATTTTTAAGTCTTGCAGGGTTAAACAATGCACTTTCGGTTGGAATTGCGGCCGGTGTTGCCAATGTGATTCCGTATTTCGGGCCGATCATCGGCTACATTTTATCAATCATCGTAGCAATATTTGAAACCGGTGACTTTTCATTGGTGGTCTTCTGTATTCTCGCGATCATGGCGACTCAGATCATCGATAATATGGTATTCCAGCCGTTTATATTTTCGCAATCCGCAGACTTGCACCCCTTAATCGTTTTATTTGTGGTTCTGATTGGTGCTGAGTTGGCCGGTATTATTGGAATGCTGTTTGCCGTTCCCATTGCTGCAAGTATTAAAATCACCTTTAATCAGCTAAACTGGAGTTTGAAGAATTACCATGTATTCCGAGCCCGAGGCTGACCTAATTCCTCTTCGTCCGCTTCCTGATAAAGGCACTATCGGAGTTGTTGCCCCTTCTTCTCCTGTTGAACAAGATCGTCTCGACCGTGGTGTAGCCTATCTCCAAAAACTTGGCTATCGCGTTGTTGTTGGGAAAAGCTGCTATGCCAAAGACACTTACCTGGCCGGCTCTGATGCCCTGCGCGCTAACGACCTGATGCACATGATCGATGATGATTCCATCGATGCCATTTTTTGCGCACGCGGAGGTTTTGGATGTCTGCGTATACTGAAAATGCTGGATTACGAATTAATTGCCGAAAAACGAAAGTTAATCGTCGGCTACAGTGACATCACCGCGCTACATTGGGCCATTTATGCCCAAACAGGTCTTCCCGGTATTTCAGCAGGCATGGTAGCCTCGGATTTCGGAAAGGAATCGGTGGACTCGTATTTTGAAAAATGGTTCTGGCCTTTAGTTCGGCATGGGAAGATGCAGATATCGCTACCCTCGGCAGATTTGCAACCCAAAAAGACTATGGGCACGGCTCTTTCAGGCACGATTTCGGTTGCATCCAAGCTTCTCGGATCGGAATATTTTCCCAGGGTATCGGATCCGATATACATCTTTGAAGATGTTGAAGAACCGATGCACAAGCTGGAAGGTTATTTTCAGCAGTTTGTACTCTCAGGAGCTTTTGATCAGTGTGAAGGAGTCGTGCTTGGCTCTTTTACCCCGGCAACGAAAGAATCTTACGATGAGGTGCCAACGCAACAGGAAATGTTTAACCGCATTTTTCGTGGTGTACGCGCACCCATTCTCACCGGTCTTGACTACGGACATATACCGGCCAAATGCGCCGTTCCTGTTGGAATGCCGATGGAGATAGAAATCACCAACAATGGAGCTACATTAACCCTCGCCGGAAATCCTTTTAAATCATGAAACCCCAAATTGTGGTATTCGCATCCGGATCGGGCAGTAATTTCGAAGCAATTGCCGAGGCATGCCGCAAAAATCAAATGGAAGCAACCGTTTCCGGGTTGATTGCTGATCGTGATACCGCCGGTGCCATTGATCGGGCGATCCGATTTAAGATCCCGTGGAGAGTCATAAAACGCTCCGATTACTCTTCCCCGGATGATTATTCCCGAAAATTATTGGAGGTTACCCGGTATTGGGAGCCCGACCTCATCGTACTTGCCGGATACCTTTCCAAAATTCCGCCTGAATTTATCGATCAAATCGGATGTCCGATCATCAATGTTCATCCCTCGCTATTGCCGAAATACGGCGGGGAAGGCTTTTTCGGAAAGCATGTCCACCAGGCCGTGCTTGAAAACGGTGAAACCGAGAGCGGTTGCAGTGTCCACCGAGTGACCGAAGAGTTTGATGAGGGACCCGTACTGAACCAGGCCAAAGTTCCTGTTTTTGAGGATGATACTCCACAGACACTGGCAGATAGAATTCGCCCTCACGAACACCGAATTTTAATTGAAACCGTAAACCAATTATTAACCGAATCCCGTGATTCATCAAAGTAAAATTCAGCTAAGCGACGATAGTAAACCCGTAAAACGAGCCTTGATTTCGGTCTTTGATAAAACCGGTATCACCGAACTCGCCCAAACCCTCAGCGAGCACAATATTGAACTGATTTCTACCGGCGGAACCTCTAAAAAGCTAAAAGAAGCCGGTTTTGAGGTAACCGATGTAGACTCAATCACCGGTTTTCCGGAGTGCTTTGATGGACGGGTGAAGACCCTGCACCCGCTTATCCATGGTGGCCTTCTTGCCCGCCGCTCACTTGAGCAGGATCAAAAAGATATGCAGCGGCTGGGAATAAAAGGGATCGATCTATTGATTGTCAACCTCTACCCTTTTGAGGAAGCCATTGCTACGGAAGGCACTTCCATTACTGACGCCTATGAAAATATTGATATTGGCGGACCTGCCATGCTTCGTGCAGCTGCCAAAAATGTCAATGATGTCGGAGTGATCACCGACCCATCTGATTATAGCGAACTGAAAAACGAGCTGAATGATAATAAGGGTTCGGTTTCAGCTTCATTTCGCCGGCGCATGTCTGCCAAGACATTCAGCCTGACGGCTTCTTATGATGCCGCGATTGCAAATTATCTCACCCAAGAAGACGATCAGCCCGAATCTTTTCATGTCGGATACCCGTTGCATCAATCACTCAGATACGGTGAGAACCCCCACCAAAATGCCGGTATGTACGGCCGGCCGGATGAACATTTTGAATGCTTTCACGGCAAAGCCCTCAGCTACAATAACTATCTCGATATTGACGCGGCGCTCAATTTTATAGCAGAGTTTGACACCACCGAAACCGTTTGCGGGATTTTCAAACATACCGTCCCCTGCGGAGCAGCCAAAGCGGATGCGCTTTCAGAGGCCTGGAAGCTCGCCTTTGCCACGGACACCGTTTCGCCATTTGGCGGCATCGTAGTTGTCAATCAAACCCTGGATAAAGAAACCGCTGGTTTAATTGACGAAATTTTCACCGAGTTGATTCTGGCGCCGGATTATTCGGATGAAGCGCGCGCATTGCTCGAGCAAAAGGCCAACCGCCGCTTGATCCGCTATGATCAAAATGTATTCAGCCACGGCCACCAACCGCGCTGGAGCTATCGTAACTGCGTCGGTGGAGCACTGGTACAGGAAACCGATCTGAAAATGATCGAACAAAAGGAATTAAAATTTGCAACAGCTCAACAACCGGATGATTCTCAGCTTGAAGATCTCTTGTTTGCCTGGAAAGTGGCAAAGCATGTGAAATCCAATGCCATTGTGTTTGCGAAGAACGGTCAGACCCTGGGAATTGGCGGTGGCCAGCCCAGCCGTGTGGATGCCTCTGAAATTGCCGTTTCCAAAGCTAAAAAAGCCGGCTTGTCACTTGAAGGCAGTGCCATCGCATCAGATGCGTTCTTTCCGTTTGCCGATGGTGTGGAAGCCGCCGCTGAAGCCGGAGCCTCGGCTGTAATCCAACCGGGAGGAAGCGTCAGAGATGACGAGGTACTGGAAGCTGCTGAAAAACATAACATGTGCATGGTATTAACCGGCATGCGGCATTTCAGGCATTAGAGTTGACCGAATATTCGATCCGATCTGCTCAAAGTAATTTGTTTGAGTTTAATCCGGGATTTTTATTTATTGGTTGCACCTTTCGGTCGACAGATAATACTTATAGAGGCAAAATTTCGATTCGGAAGAACATTAACCCCGGTTTGTAGGTGCTTTAGTCTTTTGCAATCCTTCATAATGGAGATTATAGATAGCACTTCAAATAATGGGGAAAACCCCGGCTTGTTAGTTTGATCATACCAAACCGGCATGATCATTGTTATAAACGTAGCTTTATAAAGCGAGTTTAGTCCTGATTAAACTGTTTTTTTACTAAAGGTGGATTAGGATTCGCAAATCGCTTTGTATTATCGTAAATTACTGGCTTCGTGTACACGCAAAACCTATTATATCCCTGTCCCATGCCTGCAACTGAAACAGCAAAACAGAGTCAAAAAACTTCTCAGAGTCAAAACAACCAAAACAATCAAACAAATAAGTCGAATCAGCAGCAGCGGAACAACGCGCCATCCGGTTTATTTGATTGGTTGTATACCGATATAGCCATCGATCTTGGAACCGCAAACACCCTGATCTATTCCCGCCAGCAAGGAATCGTCTTAAATGAACCATCAATTGTTGCCTTAAACAATGCAGGACAGGCAGTTGCTGTAGGACACGAAGCTCGCTTAATGCACGAAAAAACGCACAAAGAAATCCGTACCGTTCGGCCACTGCGCGACGGGGTTATTGCAGATTTCGAAGTTGCCGAGCAGATGATCCGCGGGATGATCAAAAAGGTAAAGCTCAAGTGGTTCTCCGGTACTCGTAAAATGGTTGTTTGTGTACCCAGCGGAATTACCGAAGTTGAAAAGAGGGCTGTCCGGGATAGTGCCGAGCATGCCGGCGCAAAAGAAGTTTACCTGGTTGATGAACCTATGGCCGCTGCTATTGGTATCGGCCTGGATGTGCATGAACCGGTTGGTAATATGATTGTAGACATCGGCGGTGGAACAACCGAGATTGCCGTAATTGCGCTATCCGGAATTGTCTACTCTAAATCAGTACGCCTCGGAGGAGATGAATTGAATGATGATATCATCAATTACTTCCGGAGAAACCACAATTTGCTGATTGGTGAGCGTACCGCCGAACAGGTTAAGTGTATGATCGGCTCTGCCGCTCCGTTGGATGAAGAAATTGAAATCACCACAAAAGGCCGGGATTTGGTCAACGGTGTACCCAGAACCCGGACGGTTACTTCCAAAGAGGTACGAGAGGCTATTTCTGAATCAGTCAATACCATTGTAGAATCGGTAACAAAATCTCTCGAGCAAACCCCTCCGGAACTATCCGCAGATATCCTCGATCGCGGTATTTTCCTTACAGGCGGAGGTGCTCTGTTGAAAAACCTCGACAAACTTATAATGGAAACTACCGATCTTCCGGTACACATTGCTGAAGATCCACTTACAGCCGTAGTTCGTGGTACCGGAGCCATTCTTGAGGATATTGATTATTACAGCAGTGTTCTCACATAATTGTTCTACCTAATTGAATGCAACTTGACCGCTCGCAAACCCGGGAAGTCAGAGATTATGTACTGACCGGTCTTTTCATTTTTTTAGCTATTGCCATGTTGGTCTCAAGGCATGAAGGAGGCTTGCACAACCTGCGGACGGCATCGGTAGTAGTTATGAGTTATGTTGAGCAACCTCTTTCCCAGGCTCGCATTTACCGCGAAGCCTTGCAAACCAACGAAGAACTCAGACGACAAAACGTCCAGCTGATGGACGAGCTCTCCCGGCTCCGCTCCGCTCAGCAACAAAATGAAGAACTTCGCAGATTGCTGGATTTTCCGGATCCGGATGACCCTGATTTACATCCGGTCCGCATTGTCAGTAAAACTTTGACCGGATTAAACAACGGACTTACCGTGGATGCAGGGGAGCGGCACGGGATCCAGGTAGGCATGCCGGTTGTTAGCCCGGATGGTTTTGTGGGCACGGTGATGGTCACATCCCGAAATTATAGTCAGGTACTCCCTTTCCAAAATCCCATGTTCCGGATAAGTGCAAGAGTTCAGGGCATCAGAGCTTATGGAGTGGTTTCCTGGGAGGGCAGCCGATTCGACGAGTTGGTCATGGATTATGTCCCTCAAACCACACAGGTGGAGGAAGGCAGTGTTATTGAAACATCCGGAGCTACCGATCAATTTCCCGCTTACATTCCTATAGGGGAAGTTGTGCGGACAGAGCAACAGGAAGGCAGGGATACCCAACGAATATATATCCAACCTTTCGTTTCGCTAAATGAAATCGCCGAGGCTTTTGTGATGAAATATACCGGGAAACCCGAAGTTGACAGCCTCTTAATGGAATATCAGATTCAGTTTCAATGAACAGCCAGATCACTCGTGATATCCTGATTGGCTTCGGCTGCCTGGCATTGCAAATCATGCTTTTCAGGCATCTGACGATTTTCGGAGCTGAACCCGATATCGTTTTGGTTTACTTACTGTGGATCATGGCCTCACGAGACCGTACCACCGCTATTCTACACGGAGCGGCGATGGGCTTTGCTATGGATTTCTTTTTGGA
>SLJN01000088.1 GCA_007135115.1 Balneolales bacterium | reverse complement strand
TTCGAAGGCATTGTGGATATGGATGATGAAGGCTACATCATCACAAAGGATAAATCCACCTATACAAATATTCCGGGGCTTTTTGCCTGTGGAGACGCTCAGGATAAAATCTACAGACAGGCGGTAACCGCCGCCGGAACCGGCTGTATGGCAGCTATCGACGCCGAACGCTGGCTCGCCGAGCAGGAAGATGCCGAAGAAGTGCCCGCCGAATCGGCGAAATAATGAGATTTTTATGAACATGTAATGAATAAGCTCTGCCGGGGAGACTTCCCTGGCAGATTATTCTGAAATATTATGGCCTTAGATCTGGACAACCTGAACAATGCTATAGATGCTCTCGACAGATCTATAGAAACGGCCAAAGATCTGGATAAAAGTGATCCGGTTCTATTGGAAGTTGTGAGGGCTGGTGTTATTCAACAATTTGAGGTTGCCTATGAGCAGTGCTGGAAAATGATTCGCCGCTGGTTGCGTGAAAACTATTCCATTGAGGAAGCGGAATTTCCGCGAACCCGAAAGGATTTATTTCGCCATGCTTCCAAAGCCGGTTTAATTGACCAACCGGAAAGCTGGTTCTCCTATGGCGATGCCCGCAATCTGAGCACTCATACCTACAATCAAGCTCGTGCTGACGAGGTCTATCAGACAGCGCTGAGATTTTTAAAGGATGCGCGCCGACTGCAAAAGAATCTCAAATCTCTGTCATGATCCACCTCGATACGGAATATCTAAAAGAAATCCGGCTGATTCTTCGCAGCCACTTTCCTGAAGTGGAAGTGCGGGTCTTTGGCTCCAGGGTTAACGGCGACCCGCAAAAGTATTCTGATCTTGATCTCGTACTGGTGGCATCCGAAAAACTTGACTGGCGGAAAATAGAGAGGCTTAAAGACGCATTTTCAGAATCGGATTTGCCCATTCTTGTGGATGTGCATGACTGGCATACGCTTAGTGATCAGTTCAAAGCTATAATCAACAAAAAATACGAAGTCCTACAGCCCGGAAATGTGGATTCACAAAAGAATGGATTCACTGGCTGATTTTGGTTAGATAGAATCTAATCGGACATTGATTCAATTACAGCCTTTTCTCACGCCTCCTCATCATCCACATCAATCACTTCGGCTTCTTCATCTGAGCCGACTTCTCTTTCGATCTGGATTTTAAAATCGGTGGCAAACATCACCAGCATTCCAACGGCGCTGAGGATCGGGGCAAAGTAGAAAAGTCCGCCGGCCCCTGCGGCTCCGATATTGAGGTTGGTGTCGAGCAGGGTTTTGCCCTTGGCAGATTTAATCACCAATCGCCGTGTGTTGCCTTCCTTAATTATCTGTTTTACGGCATCAACGAGTTTATTCCCCGTTACTCTGATCTCTTCGGTGAATGTGTTGCTCATCTTTTTCTCCCAAATTTTTCAATGCGTGGTGTAAGGTTTGGATGCTTTACAACTCTAATACGAGTAAGAAAGGCAAAATGATTCATGGGGTTGTAAATGATATCACAAATAAATTGCGCTGCAACGCACGGAGTCGATGCTCACATGATCAATGTGGAGCTGAATTTTATTCCCGGCTTTCCGAAGTATAATTTGGTGGGGTTGCCCGACCGGGCGATAAACGAATCCTATACCCGGATTCAATCGGCCATAAAAAACTGCGGATCCGAAATACCACGGGGCAAAGTGGTGGTGAATCTGGCCCCGGCGGATTTACCCAAAGAAGGCAGCTCCTTTGATTTGCCGATTGCCGTAGGGATACTCGCCGTAAGCAGTCAGATTAAGCAAGATTTTCTGGAAGAATCGCTCATTATGGGAGAGCTGGCATTGGATGGGCGGTTGCGGCCGGTCAGCGGAGTTTTGCCCATAGCCGTTGAAGCCAAAAAGCAGGGTTTGAAGTACCTGGTTCTCCCCAAGGAAAATGCTGCAGAAGCCGCTGTGGTAAATGATATTGAAGTGTATGGCTTTGAACATCTGGATGAGGTAAAAAACTGGCTGAGTGATCTGGGAGAACACTCGCCAACTCATGTGGATACCGAGGAAATGTTCAAAAGTCATCAGCAGTCGGAGTTGGTGGATTTCAGCGATGTTAAGGGGCAGGAGAATGTGAAGCGCTCAATGGAAGTTGCTGCCGCCGGTGGTCATAACATTATCATGGTGGGTCCTCCCGGATCGGGTAAAACGATGATTGCCCGGCGCCTACCTTCCATCCTGCCGCCGCTTACGCTGGATGAGGCACTTGAGACGACCAAAATACACTCGGTCGCCGGCATGCTGAAAAGTGGTAATGCGCTGGTTGCCCAACGGCCGTTTCGCGCTCCCCACCATACCATTTCGGATGTCGCCCTGGTTGGGGGAGGCAGCGTTCCGATGCCGGGGGAGATTTCATTGGCCCACAACGGCGTGCTATTTCTGGATGAATTACCCGAATTCAAACGAAGTGCCCTTGAAGTGATGCGGCAGCCGCTGGAAGACGGACACGTAAGTATTTCGAGGGCGCGAATGAGCGTAAATTATCCCTCCAGAATCATGCTGGTTTCATCGATGAACCCTTCGCCAACCGGGGATTGGTACGACCCTGAAGAAGCAACGGCCGGTTCGCACGGGCAGATGCAGCGTTACCTCGGCAAAATAAGCGGACCATTGCTCGATCGGATTGATTTACACATTGAGGTCAACAAAGTCAGCTATGATGAACTATCGGCAAAATCCAACGGGGAGTCCTCGGCGGATATACGCGAGCGGGTCATCCGGGCGAGAGAGTTTCAGCAGAAACGGTTTATGGGGATGAAAAATGTGTATTGCAACGCCCAGATGAGCACCAAACAGGTACGAAAAATATGCCGGATTGATGAAGCCGGATCAGCCATTCTGAAAAAAGCGATTACCAGCCTCGGGCTTTCGGCAAGGGCATATGACCGGATCCTGAAAGTCTCCCGCACCATAGCGGATCTCGATCATAGTGAGGAAATCAAATCCAACCATTTGGCCGAAGCCATTCAATATCGCAGCCTCGACCGGGAAGGTTGGTTAGGTTAATGTAGCCTACTGACGAAAATCCGTTTCTTTTTTTATAAAAATTGTGGAATTCATTGCTATCCATATATTGTTACCTCATTGATCTACTTGATATTAGCAAACCTAAACTTAATATGAATCGATTATGGATGATGCATTAAAACCCTATCAGGATTATGTGCCCCTTTTACTGCGTATTGCTGTAGGACTGGTATTTATTATTGCCGGTTGGGGAAAATTAACCGGTATTGAAGGGACTACAGGATTTTTTGAAAATATTGGAATTCCATTGCCTGCATTTTCGGCATGGCTCGTAGCCATCGTGGAGTTTTTTGGCGGGA
The DNA here is from genome assembly GCA_007135115.1 of Balneolales bacterium. Lineage (GTDB taxonomy): Bacteria > Bacteroidota > Rhodothermia > Balneolales > Natronogracilivirgulaceae > SLJN01. The sequence continues at coordinate 7,624 of SLJN01000088.1, read as the reverse complement.
TTATGGTTTTGCTTGGTCTTTATACCCGAATACCGGCTGCACTATTGGCAGTTATAATGGTAGTGGCCATTTTTACGGTAAAACTGGATGCAGGCTGGGGTGGTGACGGCTGGACGTACGACTTCCTCCTTTTTATCATGTGCATTAGTTTGCTGTTTACCGGGGATGGTAAAGGATCGGTCGGTGAGGCTACCGGGAAAACCATCTAAAACTTGAGGTTATAATTTCTATTCCACCTGCCAGATTTCCGAATCTGGCAGGTATAGTTACGCAACACTCTCACTTGCAAAACTTAGCCTCTTTGGCTATCGCATCTTTCAATCTTTTCTGATACTCTTTATCCGAGATTTCCACACACCCGAACTGCTCTAAATGCGGCGTGTGGAACTGCACATCCCACAATTCAAATCCGCCTTTGACTAAAAGTTGATGGCAGTGATACAGAGCCGCTTTTGAAGCTTCCTTTTCCCACTGAAACATCGATTCCGCAAAAAATGCGGCACCGAGTGTAACTCCGTATGTTCCTCCGCTTAATTGCCCGTCAGGGTTAAAAACTTCTACCGAATGGGCATATCCCAATTCGTGTAAACGCTCAAAAGAGTCGATCAAATCTTCGGAAATCCAGGTCGTATCGCGATATGCGCATCCTTCTATGACTTCCCGGAACATGGTATCGCAGCGAAACTCAAACCGACTCTGTCTGATCAAACGCATCGTCCTCCGGCTCAAATGAAACTTATCAATCGGTATGATGCCGCGTTTTCGGGCAGTGTACCATTGCACATCTTCGTCGTAACGGGAATCAGCCATGGGAAAAATCCCGATGGAATATCCTTCCAAGAGTATTTGTGGTGGTATTACGGCCATGTAGGGGAATCGGGAGTTGGGTAGTGGGTTGATAAAATACGACGGAACCTTTATAGCAGCCGGCTGAAAAATAAAAAGCCCGGCTGAGCTTTTATGAATCAACCGGGCTTTTTATCAAATTATTTTAGTCCGCCGATTTACAGCAGAATTCCGCCGAAGGCTGCTATAATCGTGGCAAAAATCAGTGCCACGGTGTTAATCACCTTAATCAGCGGGTTGATGGAAGGGCCGGCGGTGTCTTTGTATGGGTCACCAACCGTATCACCCACAACGGCAGCGGCGTGAGCCTCACTTCCTTTTCCGCCGTGGTTGCCATCTTCAACATACTTCTTGGCGTTGTCCCAGGCGCCACCGCCGTTGGCCATCATCAGGGCGACCATGAGACCGCTGGTAATCACACCAATGAGCAGTCCGCCAAGGGCAAGTGGTCCCCATAGAAATCCCACAATTAGCGGTACAAAAACAGCCATCAGGCCGGGGATAACCATTTCCCGAAGAGCGGCTTTGGTTACGATATCCACACAGGTGCCGTATTCGGGTTTGGTTTCGCCTTCCATAATTCCGGGGATTTCTTTGAACTGCCGGCGAACCTCGTCAATCACATCACCTGCTGCTTTTCCTACGGATTCCATCAGCAGGGAAGAGAAAATAAACGGCAGCATACCGCCAATTAACACTCCAACCAGAACGATGGGATCATTCAACCGGAAAACCATATCCTGGTCCGGCAGGTTGAAAATGTAATCGGAAAATAGAACCAGAGCGGCGAGAGCTGCCGATCCGATGGCGTACCCTTTTGTTACGGCTTTGGTGGTATTTCCGACGGCATCGAGGGCATCGGTGTTTTCGCGGACTTCTTCCGGCAGATCGCTCATTTCAGCAATTCCACCAGCGTTGTCGGTGATGGGGCCGTAGGTATCCAGAGCGATGACCATTCCGGTTACACTCAACATCGCCACGGCGGCAACACCGATTCCGTACAGTCCGGCAAATGTGTAGGAAACGAAAAGTGCGAGTACCAGTACAAGTGTCGGCAATAACGTACTTTCCATACCAACAGCCAGTCCGCTGATGATGTTGGTACCGCTACCGGTTTCAGAAGCTTTGGCAATTCGCCTTACAGGTGAATATTTGGTACTGGTGTAATATTCGGTGATCATAATCAAGGCTACTACTACCAGAATGCCCACAAGGGAAGCCAGAAAAAGGTCAACCCAGGTTGTTCCTGCAGGGGTACCTCCTACGCCGGCAAAATCAAAGTCGGCGAACATGACATACGTGATCCAGGCAAAACCGGCTACGCTCAAAACAGCACTGGCATACATGCCTTTGTACAGGGCTTTCATAATATTTTGATCGCTGCCCATGCGCACAAAAAATACACTGATGATACTGGCAATAATGGCGACCGCACCGAGATAGAGCGGGTAGGTAACAAGTTCGGTTATGGCAGCTGTATCCGGAAGGAGGTATCCGAGAAAAATTGCACCGATAGCTGTTACAGCGTAAGTTTCGAAAAGGTCGGCACCCATACCGGCGCAGTCACCAACGTTGTCACCAACATTATCGGCAATAACGGCAGGGTTTCGGGGATCATCCTCAGGAATACCGGCCTCTACTTTTCCAACCAGGTCAGCACCAACATCAGCGGCTTTGGTATAAATACCGCCACCTACCCGCGCAAAGAGGCTGATCAGACAGGATCCGAATGCAAAACCAATCAGAGGTTTTACCGGATCTTCGAGACCTATTACAGAATAAAACAGGTAGAAAAATCCGGCTACTCCCAACAGGGCAAGGCCGGCTACGGCGAGTCCGGAAACCGCACCGCCATTGAAGGCAATTTTGAGTGCTCCCTTCAGACCGCTTTTGGCGCTTTCAGCCACTCGAATATTTGAGCGTACGGCAATCGTCATTCCGGCATATCCACTTAGGGCCGAGAACAACGCTCCGATTGCAAATCCAACGGTGGTCCACCACCAGGTTACAGCTTCTTGCCCGTCGCTGAGTAGCGCAATAATGGCAAATATAGCAATAATTGCCACCGCTACATAGGCGATGGTCGTATATTGGCGACTCATAAAAGCGCTGGCGCCTTCACGCACAGCGTTTGCGATGCGATTCATCTCCTCATTGCCAGTGGGCGCTTTCAATACATTACGGGCAATGATAAAAGCGGCAATTAGTGCCACTATTGCAGCCAGAGGTGTTAAAATCAGGTACATATCCACGATATCTACTCCGGTTTGTTAATAATATCAATTTTCATTAGTCTCTGAAAAACAACTACCTACTCACGATCCAGCTTCTGAGTGTTACGGTATCGAGATTAGTCGCTAAGTATAGGATTCCACTTGCTATTACACAAGCGTAGCAGTGCATTGGTTTAAAGGTATGTTAAGCGTTGCCGATTTTCAGGAGGGGTTGCGTGACTGATCTCTGCCGTTTAGGTGGCGGAAGGCAAGATCGATCACACATAGCTGATGGCTAACCGCGTCTTTAAGCGGCACGGCGCTAAGCTGATAGTTTGATTCAAGCGTATCGTTGGATGTCTGCTGTTGCAACCGATTCTGAATTGCGGGGAGATTTTCCTGGAGTTTCAGATAGTTTTCCGGATTGCCCGGGCTTTCCTCGGCTGTGGACGGCAGTTTGAATAAAGGAAACTCGGTGACCAAACTAATAGGCTCACCTCCCAGTGACCGGATAAATTCCATCGAGTTTTGGTGGAACGAAGATGCGGTGGCAGGATCATTGAGCGATTCGAAGTGCTCACGCATTTTTTGACTTTCCGGGGTTGTGGCAAGACCGGTATCAATTCGGGTAAATCCCTTTTCACCGCCGCGGTCATGATCGTGGAAACCAAAACCGGTATTTCTAATATAGGTCTGGAACTGCTGTTGCAGGTCTGCGGTCTGTTGGATGGAGTTCTTGTCAATCAATAGCAGAGCGCCTTCCGAAACGCTCATTCCGTGCAGGTTAATGTGCATTTCAAACGGAGCGTGCTGCTGCCACCATGTTGATGCGGCTTTGTTTTCAACCCGCATATCGGGGTAACCGAACTCGATATCGCGTCCGGGTAATTCCCGGATGCGATGCAGGATCATGGCGTAGGGATCCGGCCATTTTTCAATCCAGGGTTGGTTGCGAGCTTCACCGTCGGGATTGATATGGGGAATGATGAACAGTTTGTAGGTTTCAAGCAGGTCTTTGAAGGCGGAACTGTTTTTGATGAGCTGTTCACATAAAAGCCTCAGTGTTGCCGGCCCGACTGGTTCATCGGCATGAGCACCCGCCATCAGAGAGACGTGGCGTTTACCAATGCCCATTTGCAGCCCAATCAGAGGGTGGCCTTCTTCGCTTTCTCCGAGATGTTCAAACTGTACCATTCCCGGTAAATCCGAAGCCAGTTCCCGGAGGTAGCGAACACTTTGGTCCTGTTTGAGAAAAGTAGCTGCGGAGGTATCAATTCCCTCTTGGAGCATAGGCAAATGTGTGATTATTAGATGATGAGTGGCGCAATATAATCACCCCGAAAATAAAAAAGGCCGGACTGTATTAAGCCCGGCCTGATGAGGATTAATCCATTTCACCGGCATCTTTTCTCCGGAAGTAATCTTTTGTTGCTTCAATCACTTTGGGTGATAACAACAGGGCTCCGGTCATCGTCGGGATGGCCATCATGGCAAACATTCCGTCAATCATATTGATAACGATGTCCATGGTGAAGATGGCACCAAGGAAGATGCTGATGACATAAAAGTAATTGTAGTAGTGCTGTCGCTCAGCGCCGATGAGGAAGTTCAGGCACTTGGTTCCGTAGTAAGAGTACGTGAACATCGTGGTAATGCTGAATATGAAAACAGCAAATATCAACAGATAGGCTCCGAATATCGGAATGCCTTCATCAAAGGCCATTGCGGTGAGTGTAATTCCATCCACATCCTGAATTTCCCAGACGCCGGTCATCAAGATTGCGAGCGCCGTCATGGTACAAACCAACAGGGTATCGATAGCCGGTTCGATCATCGCAACGAGTCCTTCACGAACGGGCTCGCGGGTTTTAGCGGCACCGTGGGCGAGTGCTTCCATTCCAATCCCGGCCTCGTTGGAGAAAGCGGCACGCTGAATTCCGGTGATGATTACCGCGCCAACGGCTCCGCCGGCAGCAGCCTGACCGGTGAAGGCATCGGTTACAATCAGACCGAAATAATAGCCGAGGTCGGTTACATTACTCAGGATGATATAAACCACTGAAAGCACGTACACAAAAACCATCAAAGGAACCAGTCGTGCGGCGACACTTCCAATCCGTTTAATTCCGCCAAAAATTACCAGAGAAACCAGCAGTACGAATATCAACCCCATCAAAGCATCTGATAAGCGAATGCTGTCGCCTAATCCGATTCCGGCACCGACGAAGGTATCGACGCCGAAAATGCCGTGTTCAGCAAAAATGGTATCCCGAATGATTTGCGTAAGCTGATTTGACTGAAATACCGGTGTGGCACCAATCAATCCGGCAAGCGAAAAGAAGATGGCCAGAGGTTTCCATTTTTTACCGAGGCCTTCGGTGATGTAATACATCGGCCCCCCCTGTACTTTTCCGGAGGTATCTTTCCCCCGGTACATCACAGCAAGGGTACAAGTGAAGAACTTGGTCGCCATTCCGACCAGTGCACTGATCCACATCCAGAAGATGGCACCCGGTCCTCCCACCGTAATTGCAATGGCCACTCCGCTGACGTTACCCATACCTACAGTTGCAGCAAGCGCACTCGAAAGTGCCTGAAAATGGGTGATATCACCGGGAGCGTCGGGATCTTCATATTTTCCTGTTAGAATCTGTACACCGTGGCGCAGATTCCGGTAGGGCATAAAGCGGCTGTAGATGAGAAAAAACAGGCCGCCACCAACAAGCAATACTACCAGGGGCATTCCCCAGGCATACCCTACAAATGCGTCTAAGATTTGATCAAGCCGTTCCAGAATATTGAAATTTGGTGAAGGTTTCTTGTCAACGACACGATTATACAAAAATCAAAGGTTGCTCACAAAAGCCAAGCGGCATTGTACTATTTTGCGAACTGATTCTTTGTATCTTGACCCGTATTTAATTAATCTTATCGGTTAATGTTGATCAAAACCAATCTGCCAGTACGTTTGTATGGACATCCCTGAATTTGAAGGTATATCGCTGGATACGATTATTGAAGGTATTCTCTTTGCCAGTGATGCGCCGCTGACAGCCGAGGAAATCTGCCGGAATTTGCAAAAAACGAAGCATGCTGTCGAACTGAGACCTTCGGAAGTAGAGTTTCTGATTGATAAGCTCAATGAACAGTATGAGGAGCAGGGGCGTGCATTTTCCATAACTTATATTGGCGGAGGATATACCTTTCGAACCCGGGAAGATTTGCACCCCTGGCTGAAGGTTTTTCAACATGAAAATGAAAAGCGGAAAATCTCTCAATCTGCCGTAGAAGCGCTGGCCATCATTGCGTATAAACAACCCATTACCAAACCCGAAGTCGATCATATTCGCGGTGTCGACTCCGGCTATATTGTGCGTCAGCTTATGGATAAGGGGTTGATCGAAGTCGCAGGTCGTTATGACGGTCCCGGAAGGGCGCTGTTGTACCGCACCACGTCAACATTTTTAACGCATTTCGGGATCAACTCGATTGAAGAGTTGCCCAAACCACGCGAGATTGAGGAAATCCTACAGGATGACGATATGGCGGAACACCGGCAGTTCATGCTGGAGCTTAAGTCGGAACTGGATCAGAATACGAATGGAAATGAGGAGTCCGATAACACAGAGGATTCTGGTAGTGATGAAGATCAAGATCAAGAGGATCAGCAATAACAGCCGCTTCGGTAAAACCGGTAAACCCGGACAGCCCAAAAAAGTAAAATTCAAAATGATTATTAATTCTTAAGTATGCCCAGAAAACCACAAAAACGACCCGGAGGAAAAGGGAAGAAGCGGCCGGAAGTATCGGAGTTTGCTGAAAACGAAGAGATGCGTCTTAACAAATATATTGCACATAGTGGCATATGCTCCCGACGCGATGCGGATGTTTACATCGAAAAGGGCAGGGTTAAGGTTAACGGGAAAGTTGTAAAAGAACTGGGGACGAAGGTTACTTTTTCTGATGACGTGGAAGTTGACGGTTATCAGCTGAATCTTGAGTCATATATTTATTTGTTGCTGAATAAACCTAAGGATACGATTACCACTACGGACGATGAGAAAGGTCGCAAAACGGTAGTTGATCTGGTTGAGTCTGAAACCGGGGAAAGAGTCTACCCGGTTGGAAGGTTGGACCGGGATACCACCGGGGTCTTGCTGCTGACGAATGACGGTGATCTTGCGAATCGTTTGATGCATCCCTCTTATACCATCCCGAAGATTTATGAGGTAACGACAGATCCGGTATTGAGTGACAGTCAATTGCAGCAGCTTCGGCAGGGAGTAGAACTTGAGGATGGGCTATCCAAACCCTACAAAGTGAAACGGGATCTAATGGATCCGGCCGTGATATCTATGGGGTTGAATGAAGGTAGAAATCGCCAGATCCGTCGTACCATTGAAGCTCTTGGGGCACAGGTTACAAAACTTACACGCACAAGATATGCGGGTCTTTCCACAAAAGGAGTACGCATGGGGCGATGGCGTAAACTGAAACAAAAGGAGATCAACTGGTTGCGTGAAATTGTGAAGCTGCCTCAAAAAAAGTAACCTGCCATGAAAACG
>SLJN01000340.1 GCA_007135115.1 Balneolales bacterium | reverse complement strand
ATAAAAGCTTTCATGAAAGAGAATGAGGGGAACTTTATCTCCGGAATTCACAACTATTGTGATCGCTGGTGTGAGCGTTGTACAATGACGCAGTATTGCAGTGTTTTCGCTCTCGAAAAAGAAATGGGAGGTGAAGATACCGCTGAAACCGGTTTCAGTGAAGATTTCTGGGAGAGCATTCGCAATTTGATTAAGGTATCAGGCGAGCTACTTCAGGAAAAAGCGGAGGAAATGGGAGTAGATTTGGATGAAATGACCGATACCCAAGATCAGGTCGAAAAACGATTCAAGGATCGTAAGGAAGAGCCCCTGACAGTGGAAATCCGTGAATTTATTGATAGTTCTGATAAATGGTTGGAAGAGCACAAAGCAGAACTGAAGCAACAGGTGAATGAATATGTTGGGTTAGATCAGTATGACTCTGCGCTTGATGCTGATCAGCGCAGTGTTGGCAGTTTGGTGGAGGTGATTAATTGGTACACGCCTATGATTTATGCCAAAACCGAACGCGCTCTTTTCGGTAAGCAGGATGAGCTTCAGTTGGAAGAGGAAGATCCTGTTCAAAATGATCATAACGGGTCTGCCAAAATCTCCTTACTTGGCATTGATCGACTGATCGGCGCCTGGACAGGGCTGTTGATTCATTTTCGCAGCTATGAAGATGACATTCTCCAATTATTGATCCGTCTTGAACGAATTAAAAAGTCTGTTTTGGCTGAGTTTCCCGACGCACCGAAGTTTAAAAGACCTGGTTTTGAGGATGGAGATTTGCCGATAAGTGACTGACTTTACCGGCAAAATTTTATCCCATAACTACGGCGGGAAAACTGTATCTTTTCGGATTCAAAATTCTTCAACACCGACCGGATTGCCGGTCTGAATGTTTCATTTTTCATTAGATCTACCCGAACGCATGTCTGAAAGAAGAGTCGTAGTAACCGGCCTAGGAGCCTTGACCCCTCTTGGGAACGACCCGGCCACCACCTGGGATAATATTGCCAACGGAGTGAGCGGAGCAGGTAAAATCACCAAATTTGACCCGCAAGCTTTTCGTACCCAAATTGCCTGTGAACTCAAAGATTTTAAAGCCTCCGATCATCTCGAACGGGGTGATATCAAAAGAACGGATTTATTCACCCAGTATGCGCTGATTTCATCGGATCAGGCAATCAAGGATTCGGGACTCGAAATAGAAAACATGTCCCCCTACGATGTCGGAGTGATCTGGGGTACCGGACAAGGCGGGATGGAAACATTCGAGCAGCAAATCCGCGAGTATGCTGAAAATGATTACAAGCCGCGATTTAGCCCGTTTTTTATTCCAAAGATGATCACCAATATGGCATCAGGGATGATTTCTATGCGAAATGGATACATGGGCCTGAACTACACAACGGTTTCAGCCTGTGCGACCTCCAATACCGCTTTGATGGATGCCTACAACTACATAAAATGGGGCAAAGCAAAAGCGATCGTTTCGGGTGGATCGGAATACCCGATTACGGAAGCCTCTGTTGGTGGATTTTCAGCGATGAAAGCCATGTCGACCCGAAACGATGACCCTGAAGCTGCATCGCGTCCGTTCGATGTTGATCGCGACGGGTTTGTGATGGGAGAAGGCTCGGTAACGTTAATCCTTGAAGAGTACGAACACGCCAAAGCCCGCGGTGCCACCATTTATGCTGAAGTCGTTGGCGCTTCCATGACTGCCGACGCTTACCACCTGACGGCTACACATCCGGAGGGACTCGGCGCAACGAAAGCCATGCAACTTGCGCTGGATGAAGCAGGCCTGTCGATCCGCGATATTGATTACTTAAATCCCCACGCGACATCCACGCCGGTAGGCGATATCAGTGAAATTAAAGCTATCCGGAATCTTGCAGGCGAGGATACCGGAAATCTATCCATAAGTGCTACAAAATCTATGACCGGCCACCTGCTCGGAAGCGCCGGAGCCATCGAAGCATTTATCAGTATTCAGGCTATCAGAAACAATGTCATCCCTCCAACAATAAATACCGACAACATCGACCCGAAGATTGATTCGGATATGGATATTGTTACCGGAGAAGCCAAAGAGAAAATCGTAAAAGCTGCTATGAGTAACACATTAGGCTTTGGTGGACATAATGGAATAGTGGTTTTTAAAGAGATATAGCAGATATTTTTTTAGTTGATCATTATTGTTCATTCCAGCTCAACAGATTGAATGAAATTAATTAATAAGTCCCGGTGATCTTTACATTTCGCCGGGACTTTATTTTTTTATGAAGGTGTTTGGTCAGGATTTAGACCAGGGTTTAATCAGCTTGATCTACCTAAAGCGGATGTGATATAAATAATCGCGCGGTAATAAAAATGAAATCTGTGTGATCTATTAGTAGGGTTTTTTGCGTGAGTCAGTAAGAGAAGGCTTTTAATCCTGAAACCATTAAGGGTTTTAGAGTAACTTCGACAGCATGATTAAAATTAATGGTTTTTCAGTAGAACACAGGTTTGATTGTAGAGGCTAAACAAAGTTTTTTTACTGATTCACTTTAAAGTCATGGATGTGCTACTATCTCCTGATTATTAAGGAAAAGTTTATGGTAAAACTTAAAACATACATCTATTGCTGTTTATGGATTCTGACTATTTTCGGCATCGGATCTGTTGGGTGCGTCGAGAGAGTTCATGCACAAAACAGCGATTTGGTTCTTGAGGTTGAGTTGGATGATCGTCTAACCGAGGCTCAGAGGTTGGATCTGAACAGGCTTGGTGTTGACACCGAGGGTCGTGGAGCTT
>SLJN01000189.1 GCA_007135115.1 Balneolales bacterium | reverse complement strand
TTTCTTACTGATTTTGCCGGACGCTACTGAATTGAATTAGTAAAATAGTATCCCGGTTTATTTCTTCGCCGTAAACAGCAGAAAAAGCGCTACAATGCCAAACATGATATGTGGAAGTAACGCCGCATACATAGGATCAATGGTCCCTGCATAACCGAAAGGCTCTACTATTTTCATAATAGCGAGATACAGAAAACTGACACCCAGCCCGGCTGCAATGTGAACGCCGGCACCTCCTTTCCGTTTAACCGAAGCGACACTGAAACCAATGAGGGTCACCACTAACACGGCAATGGGATAAAATAGCTTACCGTAATACTGAACTCGCGGAGTGTTGATGCCGCCGGCACCGCTACGCTCCAGTGATGCTATATACGATTGAATTTCGGGGTAGGTAAGTTGGTAGATATCCGAAGAACGCCGCCCGAAATCCCGCGGGAGCAGGTTAAAAGTGGTATCCCGCCGGGTAAAGCCGTCAGTCTCATAGCCGTTGTCGTTAAACGTGCGGATTTTTCCGTTAACCATCGTCCAGGTTTCATCCTCATCATTCCACTCCATGCGGTTCATGCGGATCGAATGCGTGAGTTTGCCATCATCATACTGATAGACGTTAACCCGGTAGGCGGTTTTTTCATCAACGGCGTAGTAATTGACCATAAAAAAGCGCTCGGGGGCATCCTGGCGGAATATCCGATTGCGCTCCACACGGTCGGATCGGTCCATAAGATATTGGCGCTCAAATGCAATGCGTTCGGCGTTTGTGGGAGGAACGACATAGCCATCCATGTAGCTGAGAGTGCCGGTTACCAGGATGGCAAAAACCATATAAGGCGCCATAAACCGGTACATACTGATGCCGGCACTTTTAAGTGCGATTAATTCGGATCGAAGTGACATTTGTCCGGTAATGAGCAATACCGCCACAAAAACAGCCACTGGTGTTACCAGCCGGATCATCTCGGGAATGTAATTAAGATAATAATCCAGCCATATCTCGCTCATCGTAGCACCGCGATCGGAGAAATCATCACTGTTCTCGGAAAAATCAATGATGATGAAAATAAAGATCAACAGGGCAAGCACTGAAAGGGTTACTACAGTGAGCCGGAAGAATATGTATCGGTCAAATTTGTTGATCATTTACTTCGATCCGATCCGGAAGATGTCGTACTCCCGGGAAATTTTAAGAATTAAATAGAGTCCTACTATCAATAAAACAATGTTAGCAAACCACATTCCCATAAACGGCGAGATATAGAGCCGCTCAGCCAGTTTTTCGCCCTGGATGATCGATATCCAGTAAAACGTGAACAGTAACGTACTAATGAGCGCATTGATACCTATATTGCCTTTCTGGGTCAACATGCCTAACGGAGCGCCAATCAACAGGAATATAATACAGGCCACGGGGATGGAAATCTTTTTGTGGATTTCCACAAGGAAGGAGGCCACATTTTCGGTACGCCACTTCAGGTTGCTGTGCAAATTATCAACCTGACTTCGCGAGCTGCGCATCCCGGAGTTCGCTTGTTCGCCGATATCCCGCTGTTCGTTGAGACTACTCAGCAGGTTGAGCGCATGAAACTTTGATTCCTGAGTTTCAAAATACGTTTCGCCTTCCCGCGATGATCCCGATGTGGTGCCGGTACGTTCAGGATTGGCGTAAGCTACTGTGACCAACTGTTCGTGAGCACCGGTGGTATCGGTCGTAAAAAACTTGATATTACTGTTTTGATAATGTTTATCGCGTTCTTTTTGTTTGTCGTCGCGAATGGTATCCACTCTGGCGAGCATTTCACGGCTGCTCATCGTACGGCCATCCCGTCTGCGTTGGTCAGGGTTGGTGCGCGAAAAAGCCAGATCAGACATATCAAAACGGATATGGTAATCGGTAAAGCTGCTTTCTTCCATTAATGTGGGGTCGGAACGGCTTTCTTGCAGATAACGGATGATATTCCCGTCCATCAGATGGAGCCGGATCATCATTAACTGTTCGTCGGTCTCCAGATGTCCTTTTGATGCTTTTATAACCGCTCGTTCCCGGTTGTCGTTACTTTCCTGGAAAAGTGTGACATTGTATAGGGAGTCGCTGCGCTGATCGATGCTTTCCACCAGAAAGGTGTATCCGTCGATACCATCGTAGAACGTGCCGTCTTGTAAGTCAAAACCGGGTTGTTTCATGCGGATATCCATAAACAGGGCGCGCGCTTTGTAGTTGGCATCCGGCAAAACACTGTCGGAAAACCAGGCGAGGAAACCGGTAAGACCAATAGCCACAATGAACACCGGCTTTATAACCTTCAAAGGATGAATGCCGGCAGCTTTCACGGCGGTGAGTTCGTGATTTTCAGCAAATCGGCCGTATGCCATCAGCGAAGCTGCGAGAACGGCCATTGGCGTAGCCAGGGTCACCATGTATGCAAGGTTGGTGGCGATCAACTCCAGAATGACCAGAAAGGGGATGTCTTTGCCCACCAAGTGCTCAATGAACTGGATCAAAAACTGCATCAGCAGCAGAAACATAATGGTGACAAAGCAGAAGATGAATGGCCCCACGTGCCGCTTTAATAAATCTCGCTGTAAGCTGTTGAAACCCAGTTTCATCAAGAAATAACTCAAAAAATAATGTTGATGAACTTAAAAAAAGCCTTTATCATTCAGAATTAACGTATGCAGATTCATTACATTTCTGCGTGTGTTATTCCTTTTTTAGGTAAATTTTCAGTATCCGGACCTGGCGAATTCTAACAATGCAAAATGGTAGTCATTTTCCCTTTGATAATCTGTGGATCAGACGACTTGAATCCATCTGTTTGAATATTATTCATCATGTCCGGGTATTGAGATGTAATACGTTTAACTTCTGAATTTCCTACCCGAAAATCTAATCCATTCTGCCTATTGCCCGATAGCGCTACGGTTTATAAGGTTCCCACGAAAAATTTTACTCTGGTTGATTAGTGCATTCCGTTAATTGCAGATTGAGCATACTTATCGGGCTTTGGGCTCTTTCCATTTTGGCTACGGGCATCACGGGAGACGTGGATGCAAGAGCTAAATCTGTCAATGGAAATGCTCTGAATCTTACCCCCTCAACTGGCAGTGCTACGGATACGCTTGAAAATAACGGCGCAAATGCTGATGCAGCCTCGCGCATAGGCATGGATAATGGCGATAAAAAAGTGCCGGATTCGCTCAGACTTCCCAAAGCACGTTACAGGGAAGTTGCTGATCCATTCCCGCGAAAACGCTCACCGCTTATTGAGATTGATCACCCTTTCGATGAAACCTCCGTCGAAAGAGATAGTTTAAATCGTTTTCATGTCCGCCGAACCATCCATGATATTGAAGTCGGAGTGCCACGCATCATGGAGTTTGAAGAATATGCCCAACGCAGTCTTGAACATCGTAAAAGACAAAACTGGGAACGGTTGGTAGAGGAGAGCGAACGCCGTAGAGATGATCGCCGCGGCCTGCTCGATTTTACACTTGATCTTCCCATTGACGAAACCTCCGCTTTTGCCACCATATTCGGCCGGCCCGAAGTGAACCTGAGTGTGACCGGTACGGCCAATATGGATGTGGGTGCATCCATTCAGGAAACGCTTGATCCGTCTTTGCCGCCTGACCAGCAGCGCAGGATTGATCCGCTGTTTAATCAGAATTTACAGCTCAATATTGAAGGTACCATTGGTGATAAACTATTTATCCGTACCGACTGGGATACCGAGCGCGATTTCGATTGGCAAAATCGATTGAGTATTGTCTACGAGGGTTACGAAGATGAAATCATTCAATCCATTGAACTTGGAAATGTCTCAATGGATACGGGGAACTCGCTTATTCGCGGGGGATCGGCACTTTTCGGCATCCGATCGGAAGCGCAGTTTGGACCGCTAACACTTACCGGGATTGTTTCACAGCAGGAGGGGGACAGTCAGACCGAGACCATTTCCGGAGGTTCCACCGAATCGGAAATTTCACTGCGTCCATCGGATTATCAGGAAGACCGGCACTTCTTTCTCGATTTCTTTTCCCGCCAGGAGTTTGAGGATGCCATGTCGGACCCGGCGGTAAGTTCGCGAATTTTTGAAATTACCCGCATGGATGTCTATTTGCTCAGGGATTCTGCCGAATCTGAGGATGATCAGCGTAGAGCAATTGCTTTAACTGATCTCGGCACCGTTGAGGAAGGCGATGAGTTCGGGTTGCCCAATCCGGCCGGCGATCCCTTTGAAGATGATTTATTTGAAAGTTTTCGGGATCCTGATCAAAGTGTGTCGTCTTCGGATTTTGATATTTCAAGTGATGAATTCGAAGAAGGCTACTTTGTACCTCTTCAGGAAGGTGAAGATTATACCTATGATGAAACACTTGGCTACATTTCCCTTGAATCAAGCATTTCGGATCGGCAGGCGGTAGCTGTATCGTTTGCATACCGGGACCCGCAGTCCGGTGATATAGTAAACGTCGGTGAGCGTAATGAGGGCGGCAGTGACCGCATGTATCTTAAATTATTAAGGCCGTCAAATCTGAGCACTTCCAGCCGGGCTTGGCCACTGATGATGCGGAATGTTTACTCCCTTAATGCCCAGGACCTCACTCCGGATGATATCGATATCGACCTGTATTATACCGGGGGCAATACTGATCAAACCAACCTGCCTAACCTTGGCGGGCGTCTGCTTCAGGACCTTGGTCTCGATCGTGTGAATAGTTCAGGTGAACCGAGCCCGAACAATGAACTGGATTTCGGAACCGGAACTCTGGATGCCCGTAACGGCCGAATTATTTTTCCGTATCTGGAACCATTCGGCGAACGTATTATCGAATTGTATGAAAACAGCGACCTGCCGGACCCCGATATCGAGGAAGCTATTGACCGCTATGCATTTCCCGAACTTTATACCGAAACACGAAGTAACGCTGAGCGCGAGTCAGAAGATAATATTTACCGGCTTGAAGGTGTTTCCCGCGGCGGGGTTCAGGAAAGTTTTAACCTGGGATACGCTCTGGTCGAAGGTTCGGTAACCGTTACCGCCAACGGGGTGGAATTAACCGAAGGCACCGATTACGAAGTAGATTATTCTATCGGTAGTATTGTTATTACAAACGATCGGTATTTGCAGTCGGGGCAGGATATCGAAATTGATTATGAAAATCAGCAGGCGGTACAGATCCAGCAGACGACCTTTACCGGACTCCGCGCCAATTACGAGGTTTCGGAAAATATCAATTTGGGTGGAACCTATTTTAGCTTAACCGAACGCCCTAACCAAGACAAACTGATGGTGGGTGATGAGCCGGTAAGCAGCTCGATTTTCGGTTTCGATGGTGACGCGGAATTCGACGCTCCGTGGCTTACCAGAGCTTTGGACTGGTTGCCGTTTTTATCTACCAGGGAAGAGTCCAGCATTTCTATCAGCGGGGAATTTGCTCAGCTTCGACCGGGAGTTTCCCATCCGCCTGCAATTCGACGTGCTATAGATGACGACCAGCTCTTTGAAGACGAAGAACGCGGGATTTCCTATATCGATCATTTTGAAGGTTCAAGACGTACGATTGACCTGTCACGCGCAGGACGTTGGCATCTTGCAGCTGCGCCGCAAGGTATTCCGGGCTACGATTCAGATATGGATAATCCGGGAACGAGCATGGACGATCATGTTCAGCGATCGGATATGCGTGCACAGTTTTCCTGGTACAGCATTCCCCGCGCTGTTGAACGTCTGACCGGCGTGAATCCGAGAGATTATCCCGAAACCCAACCGGTAGCCGTTCAGGATGTCTTCCCGAACAGGGATGTTCAGCGGGGGGAAGACCGGTTGCAGACTCTGGACGTTTTCTATAATCCTCACGATCGCGGGCCTTATAACTACAATCATGATCTCAGGGATCTCCTCGAAAACAACCGGGAAGATATGTGGGGTGGTATGACTACTACGCTGCCAAGTGGTCAGGATAATTTCCGTCGTGATAACATTGAGTTTCTCGAGTTTTGGGTTCAGCCTCTACTTCCTGACGGTGAGGAAGGCCGTCCCGCCGATCTGGAAGATTATGACGGAAAACTCTACATCGACGTCGGTACGATCAATGAAGACGTTATGGCAACCGGTGTGCTTAACTCCGAAGACGGTCTGGCCCGAGCCCGTAACCGGGAAGTTGATTCGGAAGGCAGATCGTATGTCGGGCGCCCCACACCGGATATGACCGGGCAGTTTTCTTCGGAAACCATTGCAGAAGAAAATGTCGGTCTCGACGGTGCGGTATCGGGAGACGGGGAGTTCAGCGAGCAGGTTCTGTTTGAAGATTTCCTTGACCGTATGGAGGAATCTTTCGCAGATGATCCGGAAATGCTGGATCGCATCCTCGATGATCCGTCTAACGACCAATTTGTCTATTTTGAAGAAGATGAAGTACGGGATAAACCGTTGCATGAACGTTTTCATCGGATGCATGGCTATTACGAGGGGAACGCACTATCCGATGGTGATCGCCGGCCCGTAACCAATCGCCCGAATACCGAAGGACTCCTGAATAATGCCCGATTGAACACCGACAACTCCTATTTCCAGTATGAAGTAGATTTTAACCCGGCTGATTCTTCCGGGTTGAGCATTGGAGAAAACAACATCGTTGATAAGGTAGACGGGCCGAACCCTGCTGATCGGTGGTATCTGGTTCGCATACCACTGCGAGAATATGAACGAAGTGTCGGAAATATTGATGATTTGGAGCGGGTCAGCCACATCCGTATGTGGATGAGCGGCTATGAACAACCTTTTACTGCACGGTTTGCAAGTATGGAACTGGTGGGTAACCAATGGGAGCTGGCTCCGAGGTTGTCTGAGTTTGATAACAACAATACCGATTTTCAGGTAGCCACGATCAATATTGAAGAAAATGCAAACCGTCAACCCATCCCGTACAGAACTCCGGTTGGAGCTATTCGCCCGGTCGATCGAAGTCAGCAGGAACAGACGCGTGGTAATGAACAGTCACTTCAGCTCAATGTTGAAAATCTGCAATCCGGAGATACACGGTTTATCCGTCGCAGTTATACCGACGATCTTGATCTGCTGAATTACGATAACCTCCGAATGTTTGTACACGGCGAAGGGTATGACAACCGGGAGGATATTGAGCTGGTCCTTCGGTTTGGTCGCGATCTTGAGGATAACTATTACGAGTACCGGCAGCCAATCAGCCCGACCGATCCGAACTTTAACTTTCAAACAATTGGTGGAGAGGATGGCGAAGGTCTGGATTCAGCAACGGAGAGGGAAGAGTCCGACCAAGTATGGATGCCTGATTCGAACAATGTCAATATTGTACTTTCTGCACTTAATGCACTTAAGCAGTCCAGAGATCTCGAAGATGTAGATCTGGATGAGAAGTATTTTCGTGATGATTTACTCGAAAATGCCGCACCCGGAGCGGAAATTGCAGTTAAGGGAAACCCCTCTCTGGGACGAGTGACCGAGTTTGCCGTAGGTATCAGAAACCCCAATGGCGATGAAAACAACAGTAATGGAGTACCATCACTTGATGCTGAAGTCTGGATCAATGAGCTGAGAGTTTCCGGTTTTGATGATGATGACGGCTGGGCGGCCAATGTGCGTGCGCGTGTAGATTTCGCTGATTTCGCCCGTCTGAATGCCAGGTACAACCGTTCCACCGATGGATTCGGACCGCTGGATTCCGGACTCGGGGATCGTCAAACCAGTAATCGTGAGTCTTATGATGTATCTACCGACATCAATCTGCACCGGTTTATTCCGGAGCGGTTCGGCTGGAACATCCCGCTGGCACTTTCGGGTAGCAGAAGCCTTCAAACCCCGAGATATCTTCCTCAACAGGGTGATATTCGTTTTTCCGATTTTGAAGATGCTGTACGCTCAAGTGATCAATCCGAGGAAGAGCAGGATGAGCAGATTAACCAAATGCTGCGCCAGATAGAGACCTTTGAAGAAAGTTACTCGCTGAACCTTTCCAACATTTCCAAGAGTGATTCTCAGTCACCGTTTCTCCGGCACACGATCGACAACACCCGATTTAGCTACGTTTATAATGTCGATGAGCGGCGAAGTCCGAATTATATGTTTCAGGATAGCTGGGATTACCGGGTATCGGCCGATTATGATCTCAGATTTCCGGAAATAAGTCGCCTTCATCCGTTCCGGTTCCTCGATGGGTTGCCGGTACTTCAGGCCTTTTCGGATGTCGGGGTTTCCTATTTGCCCACCTCTTTTGAAACGGGAGCCAACGTTCAGCGGCGATACGGAGAAGACCAGCAGCGTCACGAAGAAGGCCAGGACCCACTTGATCTCGAACAGCGACACAGCTTTAATCTGAATACGAATCTGGGTTTTAACTATAATATTATCCGTAGTATCAGCACATCATTTAATACATCATCATCGCTGGATCTTGCCCGAATCGGCACCGAGGATTTTGAGGACACCGATGAATTCCGCATTCGCCCTTCATTTGATGTATTCAGTGACATCATTTTCGATCAGCAAGTTGAACCGAGGCGGTCTGATTTTCAGGAAAGCTACAGTGCAAACTGGAGCCCCAATCTCAATAACTTAGACTATCTCGATTGGCTTCAATACGATGCTACTTATCGGGGCTCTTTCGATTGGCAAAACAGTCCGGAGGGATCGGGCCTTGGCGCGACGCTCGGTAACAGCTTTAACCTGGATCACAGCCCGGTTATTCGCACACAAAACCTGATGGAGCGCAGTTCATTATACGAGCGATTGCAAGAAGCGGATATGGAAGCCGAACAAAGTCGCCAACAGCGCCGGGATGATCGCGAACGCATTCTCGAAGAAATTGATGAAGCTGAAGATGAAGAAGAGATCGAAGAGTTGGAGGATCAACTTCCGGAACGCAAACCCGAAGAGAACCTGCTATTTTACGGTCGCCGGTTTCTACTCGGTTTATTGAGCTTGAGTGATATCAATATTAATTACAGCACATCTGTAAGTTCTGCTCAGGGCGGTTTCACCGGAGGCACACGTATCTATCACATGTTCAATGACGAGACCGATGCCTCATTTTCGCCTCCGTTTGCCTATCGTACCGGATTTATTCAGGAAATTCCCGAATCTCAGCTTTCGCGTCCGGAAAGCCCGGATGAAGCTTTCGATTACGATCACCGGATTACCAATAATGATGACCTGAGCGTCAGAACCGGATTTCAGCCCTTCCAGAATATTCGTGTAGATCTGGATTGGAATGTGGGATGGGATGATACAAAAGTCACCACCTACAGAGTGTCACAGGATGACATTACCTCACAAATTCGGGAATCCGGAAATGTTTCGGCCTATGTGTGGGCCTTCGGAGATGGGTATTCTGATCTTTTCCGCCGGCAAATTTCGCGCGGGCTTTCCGATCTGGAAAATGGGCAGATCAATCAAGAAGACTCTGGAAGAGCTCTGCTGCGATCGAACAGTCTGGATAGTGATTTCAGAGATTCGTATCTCAGTTTTGGCTCAACTCGTTACGGCCGGCTGGATTTTATCCCGCTGCCGCTGCCGAGCTGGAGTATTAACTGGTCAGGGCTTGAAGAACATATTCCTTTCGTAAGCGACCGGTTGTCCTCAGCATCGCTGAATCACAGCTACAGCGGCCGGTTTCGCATGGGCTGGGAACGCAACCTTGATGCCGGAGAGGAAACCAGCCGTAGCATCGGTCAGTATACCATTAACACCATTCGATCGGAGTATCAACCCGGATCGATCAACATGGAGCGCCGGTTCTCTCCGATGGCTGGACTCAACCTCAATTGGACGGGCGGACTTCGCACCAATGTCGATTATGATTACAGTAAGGTCGTGAGCTTCAGCATGTCGAATAACAACGTCACCGAGCAGGTATCGCGGGGTGTGAGACTCTCGGCAAATTACTCGCAGACCGGTTTCCGCCTACCGTTCTTACGCCAGTTTTCCAACGAAGTGGACTTGGGGCTGACCTTCAGTTACAACCAGGATCTCCGCTTAATCTACAGGCTGAATCAGGACCTCGGGGAAGTTTTTTCTCAGGAACTATCAGGAACAGAAGACCCCGGATCATTCGAACATGCCGAACCCGAAGAGCAGGGGGATACCCGAATCAACATCACCCCGCGTATCGGCTATCAATTCTCACAGACCATCACGGTAAATTTCGAATACAACTACCGCCGCCTCCTTCCCAAATCCAGTAATGTATTCCCCCGAACCGACCAGGACTTCCGGTTTAACATCGTAGTAAACATCCGCTCTCAATAAAAACTACCACCTGCCAGGTCCCAAAGACCTGGCAGGTCCATCTTAATACCAATGGCAAACAATAGCGTCTGGTTTCAAGATACACCCAGAAAATAGTGCTACTCAGTCTTATCTGCTTTTTACAACCCGCGCGGTCGCGGCAGGATAGTAGGTCGGGTCGGGGACGACCTCGACCGGCGAGCATTTTAGAGAATTTACCTATACTATCCTACTGCTGAACAGCTGTTCCAGTTTTACAATGCCACCAGCATTGAACCTTGAACCACTTAAACCTTGAACAATAGCCAATACTTAGAAACAATCATTAACTCCGTGCCCCTCTGTGTTCCTGCGATTAAACCCCACCGCGCCCCCCTGCGGTTTTTACCTCTTCAAAATGCACTTCAATCGATTTTGTATTATCTTTGAAGGTTAAATCAAACACAGATCATACAAAATTTATTCAGCGTACCGAATGAGCGAATACAACCCGGCAAAGATAGAGAAGAAGTGGCAGGTTTACTGGCTAAATCAAAAGACATTCCAAACAAATACTTCAGACAAGACCCGTGAGAAGTTTTACGTGCTGGACATGTTTCCTTACCCCAGCAGCAGCGGATTACATGTCGGTCACCCTGAAGGATATACCGCCACCGATATCGTTGCCCGGTACAAACGCATGAACGGTTTTAACGTGCTGCACCCGATAGGCTGGGACGCATTCGGGCTACCGGCTGAACAGTTTGCCGTAA
>SLJN01000149.1 GCA_007135115.1 Balneolales bacterium | reverse complement strand
TTGTGGGCAGTTTCGGAACAGGAGCTTGAGGGATTGGAAGAGTATATGCAGGTCTATGACGAACGCCGGCAGGCACGCACCGAAATCGATTACTTCGGCCGGCAGATGAAAGAACGGCGCGGCCGGCTTGGGCTGGGAGTAGAGCTGGAAGGGCAGCAGTATCAGGGTAATTATCCCAACCCGTTGATGCGGCCATCCATAAACCTGAATACATATATTCGATACGGAGCTCATATTTACGGTAACTTATCAGTACACCGAGGCTCGATTGCCGCCCGAGAACACTTTGAGACCACCTATACCGGAGCTCATTACGCCATGAAGGGCATTATCTATCCGGAGCTGACCATTTCTCCATTCATCAAGTTCGGCGGTGGGGCGATGATTGCAGAAACCGAGCCGTTCCGCTATTCGTGGGATACCGACCACATTTATCCATACCTCTCCGGAGCAGTTGGGGTGGAGTATATGCTGACCGATCGGCTGGGTCTCAATGTGGCCGCAAGGGGCCGCTATGCACTCAAAGACGGGCTCGATTCGGTGCAGATGGGCCGCTACAATGACTACATCTGGAGCCTCGGCGGTGGTTTGGTGATATACGGATTTTAAAGTTTAAACGATTGCTCACCGGCGTTTTACAATCACCAACGTCATATCATCATCCTGTCGTGAGGTTTTACGAAATTGATCAACCTCTTTATTGATATTGGTGATCATCGTAGCGGCGTCGTGATGCCGGTTATCACGTATGATTTTTTGAAAAGCCTCATCGCCGAGTTGCGTGTTGCGGGGGTTGGTGGATTCAGGGTAACCGTCGGTGAAAAGGACCAGGGAGTCGCCTGATTCAAAAGGAATACACTGTTCTTTTACGGTTTGATTAAAGTGGTTCAGGCTTCCCATACCTATGGCACAGCCATCGGGTTGATAGGCTGTAAGTTCGTCGGTGTTGTTGTTAAAATGGAGGAGTGGATTATGGCCGGCGCGGGCGAATGTGAAGGTATTGTTGTTCAGATCCACAATGCCGTACAGTAAAGTGATGAATGTCCCCACCCGTGCATTCTCCCTGAATAGCCGGTGGACGGATTTCAAAAGCTCGGCGGAACCGGTCCCGTTTCGGCTGAGGGATTGCAGATATCCCTTGATCAAAGTCATATAAAATGCTGCGTGAATCCCTTTTCCGCTGACGTCTCCGATAGCCACTGCAAGCTTGTTATCCGAGAGTTTGAAGAAATCATAATAATCTCCGCCGACATCGAGGGCGGGTTTGCAGTTGGCGGCGATATCAAGTTCGGGTATCTGAGGCAGGGTTTGGGGCAGAAACGAGGTATGAACTTCTCGTGCGAGTTTGTGGCCTTGCCGGATGCGCTCTTCTTCAGCCAGTTTTTTGAGATATTCGGGACGAAGCTCCGGCAAATATTGATCATCCGTATTTTTCCGAACACCAACCAGTCCGATGATCACCGGGAAAAGTAAAGTGATGGCAATCAGCAAGGATGAAGACAGGTTTAAGTCGGGCTGCATGATTTCCATCTTACTGTTCAGGATGATGGTTGCACTGAAAATGGCTGTAAGAAGTGTAATGACATCAAAACGCAAAATCAGGTAGGTGAGTCCGGCAGCGCTTAGTGCCCTGAATGCCAGATCAATAAGAGTATGGTTAGACTCCGGCACCAACCCTCCTACCAATAGAGCGATTGTGATGATTAAGGCGATACCGGCATAACGGTTTTTAATTTTTGCCAGAATAAAAAAGCTCATGGGAGCAATCACAAAAAAGGTGTAGAACATGGCTTTTAACATCCCATTGCTAATCTGGACTAAGCCGGAAAGAACATCATGTAACAAAATGCCGGTTGGGATCTCCTGATCAAAGGGGTAAAGCGAATAAGCGTCCAAAGCAAGCAGGAGCGTCACTAAGATTAAAAACCCGAATCCGCCGGATATTCCATATAGTAGCGACCGACCTACCTTAGGGTTTAATATGAAACCATTGCGCAGCAGGGTCAGTGAGTACAGTTTCTCCGGGTATGACTCATGGGATAGCGACTCGGTAGTTGCACCAAATGGGATAAAAGCCAAAGTGCAGAAGACAGTAATAAAAATCACACCGGCTGAAATCGCAAAAGTTTCGGGGGAGAACTGAAAATCTGAAGAGATGGCAAGTAGGTTACTACCGCCCATAAGCAGCATTATAAGCCCGAAAATTATGGCATCGGTAAATACGATTCGCGGACTCATAAGCCGGCTGTTCAGTCGAATAAAAAATAAAACCAGCACGATCAGAATGATTAATACCGGGCCAAAACCTGAGAAAATTTCTAAGTAGTTGGCGGATGCCTTTTCAAAAGGCTCTGCCATATTGTATTCGTAACTCAGATCAGTCGGGAACCCACCGGCCGTGAGATCCAGTTGCAATTCATACTGGTAGCCTTCTATGGCATCCGGATTTACGAAATGCAGAGATGCGTTTGAGTGATAGGTGTTTGAATTGTTGCCATCAACTGAGATGGAATCCGGTTCTAAATCAAACCGCTCCCAGTAGGAGGTTTCAATTATTTGTGAACCCACTTGGATAAAGTCTTCTTTTCCGATAATCAGGCGCTCTTCTTCAATCCGGGTTTCGGAATCAGTTGTGGAGTCGAAGAGCACTGTGATTGTTTCAGGTTCATGTTCCTCTAAAAAGGTGTAGACAGGCGTTTCCGGTGATTCATGGATATTGGCAAACACTTCCGGGTTGAGCCCGGCCGGTTCGGCAATATCAGATAGTCCAAAACTTACAAGTTGACCGTGTGGTGAGAACTGCACATCAATATCGGGATCAGAAAAGTCTTCATCAGAATCTGAATCCGTAGAGATGCTAATAGATATTTCCGCTTCCTGAGTACGATCTTCATCCGGTCCTATCCAGTTTACTTCCCAGGAATAAAATGGTGGCAGCAGATGATCAGGTGAGGCAAGAGCTTCATTCAATTCGGGGCGGCCCCGGGAATGGATAAAATCAGCGATAGCCCTTCTGCTTGAGGTTAATGCGCTGCGTGGTTCTAATTCGGAAACGTCATAGCCATAGGTGTGAAGCGTTTCGGATGCTTTATCAACAATCTCACTTTGAGTAATATCGGAGTCAATCTGATATCCCGGAAGTAATTGTGGTAGTACTCCAAAATAGGCTATCAATGCCGCTGCAGCTGATATCGCGAAAACCGCTATGGCTTTTCCTGACTCAGACATTTAGTTTTCTGGTTGACGTATTGCTTGTTTGTAGGTTTCCCAACTGATTGTTGCAAGTGATTGAATACGAAATGATTGAGATTGGGTTCCAAAAAAGTAAACACTTTTTTCACTTTGATAAAACAGCTTCAATCTTGCTCAGCTCTTCATCAGATAATGCCGGTTGATGAAGGATTTTGAGATTATCATTCAATTGAGTCAAGCTGCTGACTCCAATCAACACCGAGGTGATTTCGTCACAGCGTAAAATCCAGGTGAGTGCCATTTGAGCCAGAGACTGTCCGCGTTCAAATGCGATGTTATTGAGCTCGCTAATCTGCCAATGCCGATGATCATTCAGCTCATCAGGGCTGAGCAGTCCGTGCTCTTTGGTCATACGGGATCCTGCCGGAACTCCTTCGAGATACTTGTTCGTTAACAACCCCTTGGCAAGCGGGGAAAACGCGATGCAGCCCAGCCCGTGATTTTGAAGCGTGTCAAAGAGGCCGTCCTCCACCCAGCGATCAAACATATTATATCGCGGCTGATGGATGATGAACGGCGTGCCCAGCTCTTTCAGAATTTCAGCGGCGAGGTGGGTTTCGTGAGCCGAATAATTGGAAATACCCACATAAAGTGCTTTTCCCGATTTTACGGCGTGATCCAACGCACCCATGGTTTCTTCCAAAGGCGTATCGGGATCCGGACGGTGGTGATAGAAAATATCCACATAGTCCAATCCCATGCGGGATAAACTCTGGTCCAGGCTGGCAAGTAAATATTTTCGGGAGCCCCAATCGCCATACGGGCCCGGCCACATGGTAAACCCGGCTTTGGTGGAGATGATGAGTTCATCACGATAGGAACTAAGGTCATACCTGAGAATGTGACCAAAGTTTTCTTCTGCACTGCCCGGGGGCGGACCGTAATTGTTGGCCAGATCAAAATGTGTGATGCCTTCCTCAAATGCCTTCAGAATAACTTCACGGGAATGATCGTAGGAGTCTACCCCTCCGAAGTTTTGCCACAAGCCAAGAGAAATCTGCGGAAGTCTCAGACCCGATTGGCCGCATCGGTTATAGGAAATTTTATCATATCGATCGGCTGAGGCGGAATGTGCCATAGTAAATACTATTTAAGTTGGTAACTCTAAAACTTGTTTATCAGGATTCGCGCTTATCCTGCAATAGTTTTCTTAATGTCCTGTGCATTTCATAAAATTTTTCGGGGTAATGCTGTCGGTCGGCTCCCATATATGCCCGCACGCGGTGTTCCCGGTCGGTTTCATCATCATATAAAGTAATGGAGATCGTCTCAGCAGGCTCTCTTAATTGCAGGTCCCTTGGGCTGCCTTCCGGGAGCCGTTCGGCGAAATCAAAAAAGTTATCTTTGTCGACCAATTCGGAAAGCTCATCCATTTGATCAGCATCAAGTGTACCCTCGGCATATTTGTTTTCTTCAATGGAGCGCTCATCATCGACTTCCCGGTATATTCGCTCATAAATCCGAAAGTTTCCATTTTTAAAAATCGCCAGTGTGTAACCGTAGCGATCCCCCTCCTGATACATATCCATACCCCCACCATAGGAATAGGTAATCCAGGAAACCTCATCTGCATAAGCGGAATCCGTGTTGTTGTCATTTGAATCCGCCGTGGCGAGGTATACCGCAAGGCCTGCGATGAGAATTAACGGGATGATGAGCTTAGTTTTTTGTTGAGAAGTCATAAGGTTAATCGGTTTTCACATTACTCCGAACATTGTTTCTGTGATTAAAATACGCTAATTCATGAATTTACTAAAAGGAATTAAACATTAGAGCAACGCGCCGTTTTAAATCGCCTAACATAGATTTGGGGTTATCCCTGTTTGAAAAGCAATGTTTCAATAGAATCATTGCTGGATCAGAGTAAGTAAGATAATTCCTTTAAGTGGTTGATTTTGTGATAATATGTAACTCATTCACAGCTTTGAGAAAACGAATGTATTAACATTATTTTATATTTGTGTAAATTAGTGTTGTTTTTTAGGATTTTTATTCCTTGTTTACAGCAGAGCTGTATTGGTTCATCAAGCTCTCCTCAAGAAGCCATCAACCGGGAGAAGTAGCTTTCCTAACTTTTTTCGGATCTGGTGAGGTGCTACAATCTTAATCTAAACTTGCAAACCTGTATGTATTCGAGAATAATAATACTTACCTGTTTGTGCGTGGGTATATTGGGCGTTCATGCCGGAGTTGCCCAGGATCGCGCGATTACAGGAACGGTTACATCAGCAGAAGACGGTGAGGTGCTGCCGGGTGTAACGGTCACAGTTGAGGGTACAACGGTGGGAACATCCACCGGAGCCGAAGGTAATTATGAGCTCACGTTGCCCGAAGGTTTTAATGTTCTGGTTTTCAGCTTTATCGGTTTTGAGCGAAAAACGGTTGAAGTCGAAGATGAGGATGTAATTGATGTTGTGTTGGAACCGGATTTATTCATGATCGATGAGTTGGTAGTCACCTCATTCGGAGTGAGACAGGAGCGAAGGTCTTTGGGTTATTCGACTCAGGAACTCCGGGGTGAAGATATAGTGAGATCCGGTCAGCAAAATATGGTTAGCGCTTTGCAAGGCAGGGTTGCCGGTGTTGAGGTGACCAATACAGGCGGCGCTCCCGGACAAAGTGCCCGGATTGTACTACGTGGGATTACCTCCCTCGATCCCTCCGCTGATAACCAACCGCTGTTTGTTATTGATGGTGTGCCCATCGACAACTCAACAATTGAAACCGGCACTACAGAAGCACGATTCCGGCCTATGAGTAACCGCGCCGTGGATATCAATCCCGATGACATTGAATCCATAAACGTTCTCAAAGGCGCTTCTGCGACAGCGTTGTACGGGGTTAGAGCAGCGAATGGTGCTGTTATCATCGAAACCCGTGGCGGACAAGCCGGCGATATGCAGGTGGATGTAAGCAGCTCTGCCACACTTCAGACGGTCAACAACTTCCCCGATTTCCAAAGTGTGTATGGCCAGGGTTTTGGGGGAGTGCATCAGCCCGATAGTTTCTGGCCGGCCTGGGGCGCCCGTATTTCTGATGTTCAGGAAAACATCGATCCCGACTGGCGCTACTACAACAACTGGGAAAATGCCATGGAAACCGGCCTCGGTTTTGACAATTCCGTGCGGGTATCGGGCGGAACAGAGTCATCCAGATTTCTCGCTTCAGTTTCCAATACCAATCAAAACGGGATTATCCCTAACAGTGATTGGAACCGTACATCGGTTCGCTTGAATGGTGATTTGAGTCATAATAACCTGAGTGTTCGAGGTTCCATCAACTACATCAATTCCGGCGGTAATCGTGTGCCAACGATTAACTTTATGGAACGGCTGCATTATTGGTCAGTCAATAAAGACGTTACCAACTGGCGCAAGGAAGACGGAACCCAGCAGGGGTATTACGGTGAAAATGATAATGTCGGCCGAAATGCCATCTACGACGCCCGGACCAATACCTATGAAGATGATGTTAACCGCATCATCGGTAATGTAGGGTTCAATTATCAGTTTAACGATAATATTGCACTGGAATATCGTGCCGGCGGAGATTACTATGTAGATAGCCGAACAGCGATTGAGCCGGGTCCGCTGGGCGTCGCCAACGAGAACGTCTGGAGTACCGTTGGTGGATTTATTGAAGAAACCCGAATCGCCAGCCGCGACCTTACCAGTAATGCCGCTTTGGTGATCAATAATCAGTGGAATGACCGCTTCGACACCCGCCTTCGGGTTGGTAGTGATATATTCGAGCGACGAACCAACCTGGTACGCGCTTACGGTCAGGAATTTGCCAGCAATCGTTTTGAGCATCTCAGTGACGCCGAAACCGTACGTAATTCACAAAGTATCACGCAGCGCCGGTTGATCGGTGTCTATGGGGACCTTCTTATGAATTATAATGAAATGGTCTACCTCAACCTGACCGGACGAAACGATTGGTCATCAACCTTGCCTGAGGATAGCCGGTCCTTTTTCTACCCATCAGTGAACCTCGGCTTAGTGTATTCGGATATGCTGGAGCTGCCGGATTTTTGGGACTACGGTCAATTCCGCGCTTCCTGGGCTCAGGTAGGTAAAGATGCAAATCCGTACTCCATTGTACCGACTTATAGATCGCCCGACTTCTTCCCGCTCGGCGGTCAGGTTGGCTATACACGTTCCCCGCAAATCGGTACGCCGGATTTAAAGCCGGAACGCACTACATCGGTCGAGTTGGGTACGGATATGCGTATGTTCCGCAACAGAATCGGTCTTGATTTCTCGGTTTACCAGAATAACAGCCGGGATCAGATTATACCTGTACCGGTTTCGCCGACTACCGGTTATTCCTCATTCCTGACGAATGCCGGTGAAATCAGAAACCGCGGCATTGAAGTAACTCTGGATCTCGTGCCTTACCAATCACAGAATTTTCTGTGGGATGTAACTCTGAACTGGAGCACCAATCAAAACCGGGTGATGTCGATTACCGATGAAGTGGATGCCATTTTCATTGCATCAGGCGGGGCCTACATCAATCAGCCTTTCATGCAGTTGGTTGAAGGTGAGTCTTACGGAGCCATCTGGGGAACCAGTTACCAGCGCTATTATGAAGATGGTGACGGTCCGGACGGCAACGTTTTGGATTCCGGCAGACCTATTTTAATTAACGACGATCCAGAAAGCTCCGGATACGGTTTTCCGGTAGTGAATAACGATGTATTGATCGTCGGCGATGCCACACCGAATTGGGTCGGCGGTATCACCAACTCCTTCGCTTACCGCGGATTCGATCTTTCCTTGACCGTTGATGCCGTTTGGGGCGCCGATAAATACGACCGGTTTGATAACTGGGACTATGCCTTTGGCTTAACCGAGATGACACTTGACCGCGAAGATACCAAAGTGTTTGAAGGTGTCCTGTCAGACGGCAGCACCAATGATATCGAAGTATGGCTTGGTCAGAATGAAGGCCCGGATGGAAGAGATTACGGAGCCGGCTATCACCGAAATATAGCGCGCGTAGTTGTTGAGGAGTCGGTACGGGACGCATCTTACTTTAAGCTGAGAAACATTACCCTGGGATATAATTTCCAGCCCACCTTCCTGAATGCAACTCCGCTAAGCAACCTGAGGCTGTATGCCACCGCTAACAATATCATTCTGTGGTCACCATGGGATAACTGGGATCCGGAATCAACCGCTTCCGGTGCCGGCAGCAACGCAACGGCATTTTCTGATCTGGCTCACCCCGGTGTTTCCAGTTTCATATTCGGCCTCAATTTTTCATTCTAACCTGACTTTCCAGCGACATGAAACGATTTAATCCCATATTAACAGGCTGTATCGCCGGGGTACTGATGCTGACCGGTTGCGACGATTTTCTGAATATCAATGAAGATCCGAACAATCCGACGGAAGCACCTATTTCAGCACTGACGGTGAACAGTACGTTTGAATCGGCCCGAAACACACAACGGGTCGGCGTGGTAACCTCCAGGTACGTTCAGTACACCGCTTCTCCGAACTCAGGTAACTCCACCGATATTATGGAGCCGCTGTCTTTCGGAACGGCATGGAGTAACCTATACAACACGATGTCCGATTTGCAGGATATTCGTGTAGAAGCGGAAGAAACAAACTCCCCACACTATACCGGTCTGGCAAAAACGCTGATTGCCTACAATCTGAGCCTCGTGGTAAATATGTTCGGCGGAGCACCTTACGATGAGGCGTTTTTTGCCGAAACATTTACGCCTTCCTATAATACGGATGAAGAGTTGTATGACCGCATTTTCCAATTACTGGACGAGGCGGAAGATGCCTTTATGGCGGATGAATCCACATTTACTCCCGGTAGTGACGATCTGGTTCACGGGGGAGATCTGGATGCGTGGATACGTACGATAAATGCTCTCCGTGCACGCATTCTGAACCACTACAGCAATCTGGGTGAATACGATCCGGGTGCCGTACTGGACGCATTAGATGTCGCGTATACCAGTAATGATCACAATGCTTATGTGTCTTTCTATGACACGCAGATCAACCCCTGGGCGCAAATTGCCCGGAATAATGCCAGCCTGATCATCAGCAATTGGTACACCGATTATCTGATGGATTCGATGAACGGCACTCGATTCGGTATTTTTGATCCGCGATTGCCGCTTATTTCCGGAGACAACGATGACGGTGAGTATATCGGCGTGAGAAGTGGAGCAGGAAGGGGCGGTGCCTCCGAAAGCGGAGACCGGTCGGTGATGACCGAAGCCAACTTCTATTCCAGTCCGGAAGGCCCTTTGTTTCTGCTTTCCTATCCTGAAATGAAGTTCATCGAGGCGGAAGCTGCCTATAGGAATGGCGATTCCGGTCGGGCGTATGACGCCTACATGGACGGCATCCGCATGCACATGGAAAAGCTCGGCGTAGAAGAAGCAGATATCGATGAATATCTTGCTGATGACTCCGTAGATGTAGGCGAAGCCGATTTAAATTTGGAGCACATCTTCATGCAGAAATATCTTGCCATGGTACTGCATCCGGAAAGCTGGGTGGATGCCCGCCGCTTCGATTACGCCTATCCCGATTTTCAGGAGCCGGCCGGCCTGACTCAACCGGAACTTATTCGCCGGGTCAGGTATCCCAACCAGGAACAGGAGCGAAACTCTGCCAATGTACCTTCAGTAACATTGCTCGACCGAATTTTCTGGGATAATTAACCGCTATCCCTTAAAATTTCGATCTGAAATTCCTGCCTCATAAACAAAAAAACACCTTCCGGGTCAGCTAACCTGGAAGGTGTTTTTAAAAATGGTACCTAAAGTTGCAATGGGATCTCTCAGATCTCTAAAACCTTAGTGTCACACCAACGTGCAATCTGCGGTCTGCACTCGAAATATCTTCTTGTTCGAATTCGCTGAAGCCGGAATAGCGAAATTCAGCATAAGGTTCCAGGCGGGGAATTAAGGTGAGTGAAATGCCACCTACGGCATAGTAGTACAGGCTGGACTCCTCTTGGTCGAATTCGCCTTCGAAATCTTCGGCTTCTTCGGAAGTAGCACTCCAGGATTCAGAACCGAGTCCGGCACCCACATACGGACTGATAGCCCCAAGTGAAACCGCTCCGATTGCGCCAAGTCCGAAATCATAAGAATCTACGTCGGTGCTGTACTCGAAGTCACCTTCAGTAGTAACTACATTACTTTCATTGAAATAGCTGAAATGCCCGCGCAACCTGAGATCTAACAATGCGATGTTGATCAATGAGGGTTCAAGTTGTACGCCGAAACCGTTAGTGGGCTCCTCGTTTCGGTTTTCATAGGAGACTCCCAGTCCCCAGCTTTGCGCCGATGCCGTTGATTGCACAGCAAGTAACATTCCCAGACTAAAAGCGAGAGTGATAAAGACTTTTCGGATCATATTCGGACCTCATGATTTTTAAGTGATCTTTCTACAGGGGCTAACCCGCCAAAACTAATTTTAACTATGGTCGGAATCAAAAAAATCATTGGAATAAAACAGGGCAGTATATGCCGGGGCGATTCAACTTTGGTATTGAAAGCTTGGGGTTAAATGAGTTTTGCATCTGTTCGGTCGATGATTTCATTCAAAAATTGCAGACTCGAAAGACCAAGGATATTCTGAAATAAAACCCTTTTTTGCGGTTTGATGAAATCAAACTCCAAAGGCGAAACTATCTCGGATGTTTTTTTGAAGTAAACCTGCTTTCCGCCAAATCTGCCGAATTGTGTATTTACAAATGGGTTATGAAAATAGTTTACTTTTTTCAGTTTGGGGGAGTTCGCTTTGGTAACGGGC
>SLJN01000200.1 GCA_007135115.1 Balneolales bacterium | reverse complement strand
ATTCATCAGGGAGATGAAAGTCCCTCAACACTTCTTTGGGAGGTATCCGGCAATGATTTGGAAGAGCCCTCCTACGTTTTTGGCACCATCCACCTGATTTGCAGCGAATATGTTGCCGAGGATGAACGGGTTTCCTCGGCACTGGATCAGGCCGAGCTCCTGGCACTGGAATTAGATATGACGGATGAAACACAAATGTCGCAGGTACAGCAACTTTCTATGAATGAGGGCGGTCATAATATTTCGTCTGACCTTAAAGATAGTGTGGTTGAAAAAATTGATGAACTCATTCAGCCGCAAATGGGTATGGGGATGAGTCAAGCCGGAGTGATGAAGCCCTTTGTGATTCAATCGATGATTATGATGGCTGAAATGGAGAACACTTGTGATGAGGGCATCAGCTCTTATGAGGATATTCTTCTTGAATCAGCTCAACAGCAGGATATGGAAGTTGCCGGACTGGAAACGGCTGAGTTCCAGATTGGTTTGTTTGATGATATCCCGATGGACGAGCAGCTGGATCAGCTTGAAACCATGGCTACGGAAGACAACTATGTTACTGATCAATTTGACGAGCTTTTTGATCTCTACCTTCATGAAAATATCCAGGGTTTGTATAAGTTGTTTGAAGAAGACGAGATGTGGGTGCAATATAAAGACGGCTTGCTCGACACGCGTAATCAGGCCTGGATTTCTGATATGAAAGAACTGATGGACGAACAGCCGGTCTTTTTCGGAGTTGGAGCCGGTCACCTGCCGGGTGAGCAAGGGGTTTTGCAGTTGCTTAAGGATGAAGGTTATTCGGTAGAGCCGGTTCATTGAATTAATCCACAGACCAAACTGGATGTTGAAAAATGAGGCATTTTAGTGGGATGATTCATGCCTGCTGCCTTAAAATCAGTATTTTGTTATAGAGAGATTGCGCTATGAAGCACAACTTCTGAATTGAACTTAATTTTTTAGAACAGTTTCAAGGTGGATTCGTCCAACATATATGGTATTTTACATAAGTTTTTACTGAAGCGGTATAAGTCAGATTATCTCCTCCAAGACTTGTACCACTTAAAAGTAAGCAATCAAAGTCCATAGAAGAGATTCCGTTTATTTAATTAAGTATATGTATCACTACAGAAGAGCCCTCTTACCCCTGATTGTTGGAGGTATTTTTATTTTATTGGTTTCATGTGATGATGAAAATGACACTACTTCCGATGCAGAACGAAGCACTACAGTAACCAGCTTCGAAGCTCAGGAGCGCAACCTGTCGCAGGAGTTCTCTGTGTCGGCTGAAGTTCAGGCTTATCAAAAAGTTTTTGTCGCCTCCCGTATTTCAGGCGTCGTTGAAGAGGTCAATTTCGAAGAAGGAGAGGTTGTGGAGCAAGGCGAAACAATGGCACGGCTGGATGTTCGTCAGCATCAGGCAGAGCTGCGCCGGGCCGAAGCGGTATTGGATGAAGCCCGCGACTCCTACGAAGCCTCTAAAAAGCTTTACGAACGGGATGCCATAAGCCGGTCGGAATACCTTGAAGATAAACGGGATTACGAACAGGCCGACAGCGAAGTAGAGCTATTGCAGCTAAATGTGGATTTCGGGGAAATCAAATCACCCACCGACGCTATCGTAACACAGCGGCACATCGAAGTCGGCAACAGCGTATCCGAAAATGAACGTGTTTTTGATATCGCCGATCATGACATGCTGGTCATTCGCCCGGGAGTCTCTGAAATCAATCTCGGACTCCTTGATGAAGGCGACAACCTGGATGTGAACCTCGATGTTTACCCCGATCGAACCTTTTCAGGCTCCATCCGCCGAATCTTTCCTGAGCGTGACGAAACCTCCCGCCTATTTACGGTTGAAGTCGAACTTGATCAGGAAGAAGATAAACCGGTTATAAGGCCGGGTTATCTTGCCCGCCCGCGCTTTGCCGCTGACGAAGAC
Organism: Balneolales bacterium; assembly: GCA_007135115.1. GTDB lineage: Bacteria > Bacteroidota > Rhodothermia > Balneolales > Natronogracilivirgulaceae > SLJN01. Next base: position 865 of record SLJN01000200.1, on the reverse strand, counting down.
CTCACCGTAACCGTCGTTCCTTCTGAAGCAGTCATCGAGAGAGAAGACACCTACGAGGTCTTTATATTGGGTGAAGATCAACGCTACGTCACTTCCCAAACAGTGGAAATTGGTATCCAACGGGATGGGTATACCGAAATACGTTCCGGCCTGGAAAAAGGGACTCAAATCGCCGCATCCAATGTAGAAGACCTGGAAGATCAAAGCCGGGTAAATGTTGTAGGTGAATTTCGTCGTCACGGTTTTAGAAATTAAGTTATCCTATGTCATCCGATTCAGGGCATTCCCCGAAAAACTCCAATACCTTATCACATCGAAGCTTATCCTCCTGGTCCATCCGCAGGCCACTGAGCACCCTTGCCATAACCTCAGTTGTGATTGTACTCGGTGTTCTGTTTGCCGGCCGGTTACCGGTAGACCTGTTACCCAATGTCGATTATCCCCACATCCGGGTAGTGGTCAATTATCCGGGCGTAACGCCTGAGATCATCGAAGAGCAGGTAACCCGACCGCTGGAGCGCAATCTTTCTGCAACCGAAAACCTGAATGAAATCCACGGCCGGGCTTCGGAAGGTCGAAGCTATATCGAAATGTATTTTGATTTAGATGCCGACATCGATCAGGCTCTTCAGGATGCCAGCCGCCAGCTCGACCGCGCTCGCACCGAACTTCCCGACGGGATTGATCCCCCCAGACTCATGAAGATGGATCCCGCTCTCGACCCGATCTTTGAACTGGCGATTACCTCGGACGTCAGGGACGAAATTGAGTTGTACGAATGGGTAGATCAACAACTTATGCCCCAATTGCTGTCGATATCCGGAGTAGGTGCTATCGACTTTGCCGGAGGAAAAGAGCGGGAGAT
>SLJN01000013.1 GCA_007135115.1 Balneolales bacterium | reverse complement strand
TTTGAATACCGGATTTTCCGGCTCATTCCAGCCGTAACCGCGGTCTTCACCCTCGTCCGGGGTAGTTTGGATGGTAGATATCAGGTTGGGATCATCAGAGCGGTCGGTGATTTCAATTTCACCATCGAGAATGGGATCATCCTCGTCGGGTTCGGAGCCATCCAACGTATACCTGATGGTGATATCGGTGTCAGTATGATCAACGGAGAGATCAAAAGGGGAGGGATAAAAACCTCCGTCGTGGGAAAACTCAGGTGGCGGAAGAAGGTCTTGATATCCCTCGGTAGTATTGGACTCACCGGGGGTGGGTTCATTAAAAAAGTACCAGTCATCGGCTCCGTCGGGTTGACGCCCAAAAGAGACGTCGGTTTCCATGGGAGTTGGCTCCATTTCATCGACGCGATCACCGTCCGGATCGGTGATTAAAACTTCTTCACCGGCTACACTCACCCGGAAATTCGAATGTAGTTCTCCGTCGGGATCATCGCGGTCTTTACCGGAGGCAAAAATCAGCAGAAATTCACCCGGTTCAATAACAATATCCGGAAACTCCCAACGAAAAGGGCGATCATAATCATCAGACAGGCCGTAATCTTCCAGATTTATCGAGTCATCACCGCTGTTATACAGTTCAATCCACGGAACGGTATCCCCGTCTTCATCCGGAATACCGGCACCGTTGGAAGCGAGTACTTCATTAATGAGAACCTGTGCCTGAGTTGTCAGAGGGGTTATCAGCAAACCGAGGATCACTAAAAAGTAGATGAAAGTTTTAATCATAAGAAATAATCAATACGATAAATCCACCAGCTCACCGGGCATCAAATCTATGTCCGAAGTCACCGTCACTTTTACGGGCAGACCAAGCATATTTTGCTGATTTGCGGGTGTCAGGTACTGCTCTTCAATTTCGATATAGTGATTGCCGATATCGACAATTTCAGCTTCGCCTACTTTTTGTTGATGGCCCTGAGTATAAATCTGAATCTCGCGACCAATTTCCGGTATATCATCGACAGGGTGGGTCAGGTATCCGAGAATGTAGTCCGGCTGTCCTGAAACAATCGTGGCAATAGGCTGATCATCCTGCAAATGCGCCCCATTGCGATGATGAACCTGACTGATTTTACCATCCATAGGCGCTTCAAGAGTTTGTGGACTGAGCTCATTTTTGACGAGCTCCAGCTCTTCACGTTGAACCTCTATTGCCGATGCAATGGCATCCCGGGAATCTGCGGATGAAGTGCCATAGTCCGGCATGTTGTATGTGGATAGCCGTTGTTCCATGGAAGCGGCCAGACTTTCAGCATTGGTGATTTCCGCTTGCGTTTGTTCCAGCTCCGTTTGAAGCTGTTCAACCTCTTCTTCGGCTATGGCGTCCTGTTCAAACAATTCTTCGGATCGTTCGAGGTCTCGCTGTAACTGTATTTTTTGAATTCGATTGGATGCCAGTGTAATCTGGTTTTCCATCAAATCCATCTGTAAGTCATACAGGTTTATTTGATTGCGTTGCAGTCCGGCTATTGGATCCATGCTGTGCCGGATTAAATCGATTTCGGCATTGATTACGGCCAGTCGCGACTCCAGAACATCCGGATCGGTAGTAACAATCTCACCGATAGGTTCCCCTGCCTGAACTTCATCAAAATCCTGAATAGTCAGATTGGCAAGGTAGCCCGGCTCAGATGCTGTGATTTCAATTTGATCCCCCTGAACCTGACCGGTCATTACGGTTCGCTCGATTTGTTCTGACCATAAATACCACACCGTTAAACCTACCACTATAAATACGATCAAAGGAATATAGCGCTGACGAAACTCTGCCCATCGTCGTTCCGCCGGTACCGGTATTTTCTCATGTTCATGGGCTTTCATACCTCAGATTCCTCCTCAGCCTTCATGGTCGTGACCCTGTTGACACCATCCTGGTTGTTAAGATCACTGATTAACTCATCAACTCGAGCCGGATCTCTGAGTAATAGACGATAGGAGAGGTGTGCGGAATCTTCGGTATCTGCCGAGCGCTGGCTTGCCATCACCGTTTTGAGCGAATGACGCCCCAGCAGTTGGTCAAGAAAGGACAATTCGTTCAAGGGGCGCGACCATTCTATATTGACGATGTAGTCGTAACGCTGCCGGCTCCCGAAGTTCGTGTACCAAATGTAAAGCAGCACCGATGAAGCTACCAGGGTTCCGATAATAGCAATACTGTATCGCTGGGTGCCACAAGCCATACCGATCACAATCAAACTCAGGATATAAACGGTGTCGAGGGTATCCCGAACAATATTCCGGAAGCGGACAATTGCAAAAACAGCCATCAGGCTGAAGGCGGTAACAAGATTATTATCCAACACCATCATTACCAGTGAAACCGTGATGGGAACCAGAATCAGCGAACTGACGAACGTGCGCGAATAGGAGAGTCCGCTGTGCGTGTACATATAAACCCAGGCTATGACCTGACCGCTCATAAATGCGAGCAGCAAGCCCAGCAAAAGTGTGGGCATGTCTATAGCCATTTGAGCCGTATCACCGAGGTAAATCCATTCGTCCATATAGCGCCGGTTATAACGAAGTCAAAAGTAGTGTGAAGTTGTTAGGTGACATTAAGCAATCTTAAATATAATGGGTTAAAATTCCTGCTTCACCCATGTTGTAAATTCCGTCCACATATTTGGCGGAAGAGCCTTGTCTCAAGCTAAATTGTTGAACCAGATCGCGGTACCAGTTCGGAAATCGATCAGTGAACTTGAGTTCAAGAACCCTTTTGTTTCCGAATACGGAAACCGGGTTGTTCAGCTTAGTAGTCAAATACT
>SLJN01000086.1 GCA_007135115.1 Balneolales bacterium | reverse complement strand
TAAAATACAACGGGTCTCCCTGTTCCTCTTCACAAACAATCGGATGCTGACGTAAGAATTTATACCCTTCTAACTTGCGGTTTCTGAGCCTATCCCAAAGGAGCTTCTCAGAGTGGGTTTGATTTTTTCTTAATTCCCGGCTTCGTTTCTTTGTACTCATGAGAATATTCCAGAATTTCTATTACCGGTAATATCCGCGGTTTCCTAAAAAAACACCTCCTGATTTGCTGCCATATCCCTCAATAGCGGGCAGCATCGATATCGATCTTCCCGATACCGGGCGTACAGCTCATCCATCCGCTCAACAATTTTCGGGATGCCGATTTCATCCGCCCAGGCTAACAATCCTTTTGGGTAGTTGACCCCTTTGGTCATCGCCAGATCGAGTTCTTCTTTGGTCGCCACATTCATCCAAAGCGCATCGGCGGCCTGGTTGATCAGTATGGTCAGAATGCGATCGAGGATCTGTTGGCCTTTTTGTTCATTTTTGACCGGCTCCGGATTGTACGCGTTTTCGCGATAGTCGTAGAAACCGCGTTCGGTTTTGCGACCCAGCAGTCCGGCTTCGGCCATGCGTTTTTGCGTAAGAGAAGGACGAAACCGCGGATCGTAATAAAATGCTTCAAATACGGTTTCGCTTACTTTCTGGTTGACATCGTTGCCGATAAAATCCATCAATTCAAACGGACCCATCCGAAAACCGCCGAGCTCTTTCATCGCCCAGTCGATGGTAGCCGGGTCGGCCAGGCCTTCTTCATAAATGCGCAGAGCCTCACCGTAAAAAGGCCGGGCGATGCGGTTGACAATAAATCCCGGCAGATCCTTAGCCAGTACAGTCGTTTTCTTCCAACTGTCTATTAAATCACGGGCATTTTGGGTAACGCTTTCATCGGTAACCACCGAGGGGACGATCTCCACCAACGGCATCAGCGGGGCAGGATTAAAAAAATGGATCCCCAGAAATCGCTCCGGCCTTTCAAACGTAGATGCCAGTGATGCCACCGACAGCGATGAGGTGTTGGTGGCAATTATCGCCTCATCATCCACAAGCGGCTCCACCTGCTTATATAAATCCTGCTTGATTTCGGTATCCTCAATAATCGCCTCGATCACCACATCAGCCTCTTTGATGTATTTCAAATCGGTAACCGAAGAAATGCGCCCGAGGATGTCGTTCACCTGCTCGCTCGTCATACGATCCTTTTCAACTTGACGGTTGAGGATGCGCGTCAGACTCTTGCGGGAGTGGTCCAGCACATCTTTGTGTTTGTCGAACAGAATCACATCATGCTCAAACGTAGCAGCGATTTGAGCAATACCGGTACCCATCGTACCGGCTCCAAGTACGGCAATAGTTTTTGTCATAGTTTAATTTTTAAACCGCGGATTTGCGCGGATTTTTACGGATTGGTAATGTAAGTTTTATAGACATATAAGTTAAAATCTTGACCTCGGGCTATGGAAACAAACATAAAATTATTTTCGATTATTTTTGAAAGCGAGCCGTTTAAAAGTCGGCTCCTTGCCAAAATTCAAAAGTAAACCGACCTCTATGTTTGTAGCTTTCAAATAATTCAGCAGTTGAGCTTCGTGAATCCGGGTAAGCGTTTCCGCGGTTTTCAGTTCAAGGATTATTACTTCATCAATCAATAAATCTGTCTTGAATTCACCAACTCTTTGATTTTTAAAATACACATCTAACGGAACTTGCTGCAGTGGCTGTAACCCCTTTGAACACAATTCATGATATAATGCATTCTCATATACCGATTCCAAAAAACCAAACCCGAGTTCGTTGTAAACATCATAGAATGACTTAATGATCACATCCGATACATTCCTATGCAAAAGCCCCATCCACTACCCCAAATATAAAGTTGAATAACTCTCAAAGTGCTTCACCTATTCAATTTTACAATATTACCAAGTCTAAGCCAAACACCAATATCTGCCATAGTTTACCATCCAACCATAGCACTAAAAAATCCGTAAAAATCCGCGCCAATCCGCGGTTAAATCATTCCGCGGTTTACTTCCCTCCGAACTTCGGCGCACGTTTTTCGACGAAGGCATTGATCCCTTCATTGAAGTCTTCGGTGAGGCCGGCTTGTTCCTGGAGGTGGGCTTCGAGTTCTAACTGGTCATTCATGTTATTTTCGAAGCTTTGGTTGAGGGCTTTTTTGGTGAGGGCAAGCGCCTGGGTGGGCATGGAGGTAAATTTGCGGGCGAGTTTGAGTGCTTCCTCTTCAAGATGAGTGTGATCTACGACCGAGTGGATCATCCCGATTTGTTCGGCGTATTCCGGTGATATTTCTTCGGCGGTGAGGGCGAGGTATTTGGCACGGGCCATTCCGATTAGTCTCGGCAGCATCCAGGTGCCGGCGGTGTCGGGGATTAGGGCGATGCCGGTGAATGACTGGACAAACTTAGACCGGCTGGAGGCCAGCACGATATCACAGGCCAGTGCCAGGTTAGCTCCTGCTCCGGCTGCCGTGCCATTGACCGCAGCAATAACAGGCTTCGGCATTCCAGTAATCGCTTTGACGATGGGGTTATAGGTGTTGTGAACAATCGTGCTTAGTTTTGCATCGGGATCTTTGCCATATTCGACGGCTTCCTTCAAATCCTGTCCGGCGCAAAACCCGTCGCCGTTTGCCGTAAGAATCACGGCTCGAACGGTTTCATTCTCAGAAACTTTATTTAAAGCCTGCTGCAGTTCACCGGCCATTTCCCGCATGATGGCATTCATCTTGGCCGGACGATTTAATCTTATGGTGGCTATAGCGTCGCTTTGGGATAGTTCTATGTACTGCATGTTGATCAGAATTTCAGGATTACAGTTGAGTGTCAATTTGGTGAATGATAATTACTGCGCGTAATCAATCAAAGGAATCCAAAACCATCCCCACAAATTCATCCAGATCATCATTATCAATCCACCGGGTTACGATGACCAGATCGTGATCCACATAGATGATATTGGAGCCGGCACCGGCGTGATAGAAGGCGGATTCCGGCGCGGATTCCAAAAGATCGTTATCGGTATTCAGAAACCAGTTCATGAATCCGAAGGTCGGTTCCAGCTCGGTGGGAGTGAGGGATTTTTCTATCCATTCATCGGATAAAATCTGCTCACCGTCCCAGTTGCCACGGTTTAGGGTCAGCAGGCCGAAGCGGGCCATATCACGGGCGCTGATAAACATTCCGCCTCCCCAATGGCCTCCACCACTGACCGACTCTACGTCCAGCCCGTCTATTTTAACCCAGGAATTGTCGTAGCCATGCCATTCCCAGGTGCGCTAGGCATTGATTGGGTCCATGATTTCTTCCCGCAGAATTGCAGGCAGCGGTTCCCGCATTACCCTCAGCAAAGAAAGCGCAAGGCGATTAACCCGCACATCATTGTATTTCCAGTTCTCCCCCGGAGCTTGTAGTTCACGTTCATGATATGCTCCGGTTTCTCCGACCGGCCGGTCTGCCCAATCCGGTTTATCAAAAAGGGTGCCTTCCCATTCGCTGGTCATACGCAGCAAGTGATCCCAGGTGATATCCCTGTTTTGCTCCGAGCTGAACCCACCGTCATGAACGTAATAGCGAACGGGATGATGAATATCAATCAAACCCCGATCATGGGCGATGCCGGCAGTAGCTGATAAAAAACTCTTGGTTACACTGAACGTCATATCCACTCGATACGGATCGCCCCATTCGGCAACGATGTACCCGTCTTTCAAAATAACGCCGGTTGCCGGACCTCTTTCGCGTGTAGGTCCTATGATCTCATTATGAGGCTCACCGGCAAAAGCTTGAGCGATAAACAATTCCAAATCAACCGGGATATCCGACTCGGACTCGATAGCGAAATCAACAGCTTCATCCAGTTGATCGGAATTAATGCCCATAGCATCCGGACTTTGCTCTTCCCATTCATCATAAGGCGGGAAATAATACTGCTGAGCTGAGGTGGTGTTCGGCAAAAACCCAAGCAAAAACGAGGCAAGAAATAGGATTCCGATAGCGGGCCAAACCGGACTGAATGACTTCATAATGATCTGAATTAATGAGAGTTCTTATAATTTAAATTCGCAAACTTTCGCATGTTTACCAACTTCACGCCTTTGAAGAGAAAAATTAACCAAACACTGCCAAATTGTCGGTTCGAAAAAAGCAGATCAAGTGGATTTTAACCCCGAAATTCATTAAGACCATCGATCATTCACCTTCGGAAGCAGCCCATACGTTACCGAAGATGGTCGCACTTTGGTAGCACTATGGTCCGAATGAGGTCCCTGCTTGGAGAGGTATGGGTTTATGCCGTTTGAAGAGGTGATATTGTACTTGTCAATATGGCGGACGGTGCCGACAAGTTCAATCTAATTCAATAAAAGACAGATAAAGGTATTGCCGAATCAGCTTATCAATGTGCTATGAATCTTGATTTTGTTGAATTTTTAACTTTGGAGGAAGACCGAAGCGTTCTTTAAACGCTCGCGAAAATGAGGGTACATCACGGTATCCACAAGCTTCTGCAAGCATTGATACACTGCTGATAGTGCCTTGATCAATCATTTGCCAGGCATATTCCAAACGGATATTGGTGATGAACTTCTGAGGGGTAACACCGGTAATTTCCTTAATTCGTCGATTGAGTTGGCGGCGGCTTAAGTGCAGTTGTTCGGCAAGATGCTCAACACCAAATTGAGAATTTGTGAGGTTATCAGTCACAATTTGATGGGCCCTGTCATATAATTCCGCTGCATGTTGCTCCGATTCCTCTTTTGCCCGGTTGTAAAGTGAGCCGTTTTTACTGATCCATTCCATCCTCCGATTATTGGATGAAATAAGTGAAGCGACCCGGGCTTTTAGTAGCGTAGCATCAAAGGGTTTGGTGAGATAGTCATCTATGCCGAGTCGAATACCTTTTAAACGGGTTTCTTTATCATCAAGGGCGGATAATAAGATGACCGGAATAGTAATTTGTTCATCCAGTTGTTTCAATACAGAGATAAAAGTAAAGCCGTCCATTTTAGGCATCATGATATCACAGATAATAAGATCCGGTCGGCGGTTTGAATCGATATACTTCAGGGCTTCTGAGCCATCCGGGGTGATGTTTACGACATAATTTTCTTTTTCCAGAATCTGGCGGATATATCCAGCCATCTCGGGGTGATCCTCCACCAACAAAATTTCTGTCAGTTGAGCATGTGGTTGTTTTCCGTTGGTTGCAGGTAGCTCTTCTTTCGGATCATTTAAAACCGGCGCTGACTCGGTAGTTCGGGGTTCAGGAGTATCATTTACCAACTGCTGATTATCAGCAAGCGGCAAGTGAATTTTAAATGTACTACCCACTTCCGGAGTACTTTCAACTTCTACTGAGCCCCCATTGAGCTCGACCAATTCTTTGACGATGGACAGACCCAGTCCGCTCCCCTGATGTGTTTCGCGGTGATCAAGTTGATAAAAACGATCAAACAGGCGATCCAGCTGATCTTCAGCAATACCTATTCCGGAATCGGAGACCGCAATTGTTGCCCGTGACGTGTTTGAACTAAGCTCGGCCGTTATTTGACCTCCGTCCCCCGTAAATTTTATGGCATTTCCTATCAGATTGGTTATGATTTGTTCGAGATGTTCTGCATCTGCATTTACGATCACCTGTTGTTCTGGGGCGCTTACACTTAATTCTATATCCCGTGATTGGGCCGCACTCTTAAAGGAGTAAACCGAACGATTCAGGATATTTTGGACGGCAAGAGGTTGTCGATTAACGGGAAATGCTCCTGACTCAAGCCGTGCCAAATCCAGTAGTTGTCGAACCAACCTTTCCAGGTGGCGGCTGTTTCGATGCATGCGATTGATCTCTTCACTGATTTCGGGCAGTTGATTTAGATGCTCGTGTTCCTGCAACTCCTGTAGCGGACCGGAAATCAGGGTAAGGGGTGTTTTTAACTCATGGCTGATGTTGGCAAAAAACCGGGATTTGGCTTCGTCCAACTCTTTAAGCTGCTGAGCCTGAGAGCTAATTTTCTCATTTTTGGTTTTTAGTTCCTTCGTTCGATGCGCTACCGTTTGTTCCAATTCCTGCTGGCGTTTTCGAAAGGAGCGTGTGCGGACCCGGACAACAGTTCCAATCATCCCGAGCAGAATCAATCCATAACTGATGTAAGCCATCGTATGCCGATACCATGGCGGGTTTATGCTAAAATGCAGTTGAGCTGTTTTCCCGGTCTCGCCGTATACATTTTGAACCTCAGCTTCAAACGTGTAATCACCCGCCGGCAGACCGGTATAGTAGGTTTGGTATTCATCTTCCTGCCAGTCCGACCATTCATCATCATAACCAATTAGTCTATAGCGGGAGTTACGATAGCCTTCTACAGCCGGATAATGGGTGCCACTCCATTGAAAACCGTATCGTTGGCTGGAATCGTAAGATAGGGGGTTCCCGGGTAATGAGGCTTCAGAGCCGGTCATGCCACCGAATAAAACACTATCCTGGTCCATAGTGAAGGACGAAATCAGCGTATGGAATGAACTGTCTTGATGATCAGGGTGATCCAGGTCAAAACGTTTGGCATTATAGTTTGAAGTAAAGTAGACGGTATGTTTTCCTGCCGGGTGTATATGGGTGTTACTTTGAAATGGGTCCATCCGTCGGAATGGCTGCAAAGTGTAAGTAATGCTGTCGGATTCTGTTTTTGTGAAATAACCACTTTGGGAGCCTCCATGGTCGAACCAGAGACGTCCGTCCTGATCCTCCAAAACCGGCCATAACCGTGATGCGTCGGTTTCATCATGAAATTCACGGAATCGGGGATCGGGCTTGAGAGAATCGGTTTCTTCATCTAATGTATAGAGCCCGTTTTCAGTGATGAATAGTAGCTCATCACCCCATTGGCTGGTGAAATTGAAACTACCTTCCGGAACGCCGCGGGTGCTGTCGTAATGGGTAGCATCAGTTACTACCGGCAGACCATCAACATCGGAAATTTCAAAGTGATGAAATTGAGAGGAACCGCCTCCCAGCCAAAGGTCTCCGTTTTGGTCATTATGCAAGGTCTGACCGGTTCCGGTGCCGATATCTTTTATAGCTTGAAACTCCCAGGAATCCGGCGACTCGGAAATATCAATATACCCCAATTCATTGGTTGAGATGCTGTAGGCGTATAACAGATCATCGAATTGATGAGATTCGGCAATGTCGGCAAGATTGAAATCAAACAGAAAATGCGTCTCATCTTTATCATAGAAGAAGGTTTGGTCACTATCGATCAGAAATATACCTGATTCGGTTTGATGCGTACGCCAGGTTGAAAAATCCGGTAGAATGGTTTGCATTTCACCATTACCCCATACCTGAAAAGCCCGGCTTGTTGAAGCATACAGGTCTCCCTCGAATTCATAAATAGACCGAATCTGTTCTTCATCCTCAAGATATGTATCGGAAAACTCTCTGAGATTGCTACCATACTCAATCAAGTTAATTCCGGTATTGGAGGTCAGCCATAAATTGGAGTTCTGGTCGGCAAACAGAAAGTTACTCAAGGTGCCCCTTATTCCAGATCGACGGGGGATGGATTCAATGATCTCGCCGTAAAAGTCCGAAACTGTGACCCCATTACCCGGATCTATGAACGCTAATGTTTCTTCATCAGGAAGCAAAACCGTGCTGCGCATCTCTTCCGCATCCGGTCTTGCCATTTCGTGTAATTCGGATGTTTTGGGATTGATGAGAGCAAAAGCCGGATCCCGTGTGTCGATGTAAAGGTGAAGTGAGTCGTTGACTACCAGTATGTCATCAGTATAAATGTCGACATCTGTGGTTTCCACAAGTTGCCAGCCGGACTCATCGATATGATAGTGTGAGCCGCTTTCGGTTACGGCATAAAACCGATCATGGTCCTCATAATAGGTGGTCACCGAGTCAGGCTGTCCATGAACAAGGAGTTCATGCTGATCAAATACCACGAATTGGTGATCTTCGTCGGCAAAAAATAGCTTTTCACCGGCGGAATATGTGTATCCAACCCGGCCAAACTCATGGAGGGTATCGCTATGGGGTTCATACAGCGAAACCGGTGTGGGAGCGTATATACTGTCGGCATCTACATAGCCGAACTCATTTACAGCTCCATAGTAGATTCGCCCATTTTCGTGAACATCAAAGGAATGGGCTTCGGTGTTGTTTCGGGTTTCAATCAACTCCCAGTTAATTCCATCAAAGATCAGAATACCGTAATTGCGGTTACCGAAATACATCCGCCCGAACTCATCCTGGATGATTGCCGCATTCTGAGTAGCACCCCAGTAATGGTCCTCATTGGTATAGGTTTTTATAAGCGGCGCAAACGGGTTGTTAGGTGAAGCTACCGATTCTTTGCATGCTAACCCTGAAATAAATAATACAAATCCAATAACAACGAATTTATTCATCGAACACATCATGAACTGTGCAACTAAAAAGTGTCTGTGAGAAAATCCTGAAAATCTTCACATGATTCACCAAAAGAATGCTTTGTTTACGCACAGCATTCCGTTCCTGGGATATCCTGCTTTAAGGATGGCATTTTCTAAATCCTGCAGATTTTTCTATTACTACAGCCATTAAAGTACCAAAGTACACGAATTTTTGAAGACATAACAATCTGTAAACTACCGCGGCATAAATTTTTAGAACTCTTTCGGCACAACTTGGCAGTAAGTTCTAAAGAACCCCTGGAAAAGGCGATATGGCGGCGCTAAAACCCAGGATGTCTCATTAACCCCTGATAACTGGCAAGTATACCATACCTGATTCAGGTTAAATTGACATGATTTCCGAAAAAGTATGGAATAACAAATCAGTCAGTAAAGAGTATGTCAGATTCTCTACCGAGCTTCAAGTTTGGGTTAAGTTTTTTGTCCGTTCTGTTAATCGTATCAGCTCGCACGGCCACAGCCGGACCGGATTGCAGCAGTGTAGACTATGAGACCAATAATGATGGATATAAAGAAGTAGAAACCCTTGAGCAGCTTCAGTGTATTAAAGAAGAGTTGAGCGAAGATTATATCCTGATTAATGATATCAACGCTTCCGACACTGAAAGCTGGAACGGCGGCGATGGGTTTGAGCCGATTGGAGACGGCGGTCTCGACACCGGCATTTTTTCTGGCCGATTTGATGGTTCCGGTTTTACTATTTCACACCTATATATTGATCGCGAAGATCAAGATTTTATTGGACTGTTTGGGAGAGTGCAGGGACCAGTAATTAATGTGGGTCTGTATAAGAGCCGTATTAAAGGTCAACGTCAAGTAGGTGCTCTCATTGGTTTCCTTGATGGATACGGCAGGGTAGAAGAGTCATTTTCCACGGGATGGGTTTCCGGAAGTCAACGAGTCGGGGGGCTTATAGGCACGAATGAAGGGGGAGAGGTATCCAATACGTACTCATTAAGTGAAGTCGAAGGAGGAATGGGTACTGGCGGACTTGTTGGCAATAATGCCAACGGTGAAAGTAGGGTCCGTAATTCATATGCAGCAGGTAAGGTAGAAGGAAGTAGTATAGATGTTGGAGGGTTAATTGGCCGAAATTATATTCAATCGAGTGCCGGGGGGGATACACTGCATGAATCTTATTGGGATCGTGGCACAACCAATCAGGACGAAGCTGTAGGAAATGGTGGAAGTGAATACGAAGTGGAAGGTTATGGCAATACCGGAAATTCCTCACCGGATGATTTGATGACGGGCAATATTGCTGAACAAGCAATGGGTTTTCTTGATTTTCAAAATATCTGGCAGGTTGAAGAGTCTGCTGAAGGGGAGTCGTACCCTTATCTGACGAATACGCCACAGGACCCGAAGCCCGGAATGCAAAATCGTTATGCGGGTGGAACCGGTAGTGAAAACGCTCCCTATGAAATCGAAAACTGGTATCACCTCGATGAAGTTCGTGAAGATCTCGATGCACATTTCAAGTTGGTAAATGATCTTGACGAAAACACCGAAGGCTATGAAGGTGAAGAAGGAGTCGTTCGTGATGAAAACGGGGATTTGCGAGACGGCGACGGCTTCATTCGCCTTGGAGATTCAAATGATGACTTCACAGGCACATTTGACGGAAATGACCATGAAATCCAGGGCTTGATTCTGGATAGAGGCGATGAGTCCACAGATCGCCACGGAATGTTCAGGGTCAATGATGGGGTAATCAAAAATCTCATTTTATCAGATGTCGATTTTGCTGCGAGGCATGCTGTGGGAGGGCTTGCAGGTGAAAATACGGGAACCATTGAAAATGTTTCCGTATCCGGTAAAGTCCAGGGAGATGATCATACAGGAGGACTTGTCGGTCGGTTTATAGATGGAGACGTGACCAATGCCTCCGCAAATGTTGAAGTTGAATCTTCTGGAGATAATGCAGGCGGACTCGTGGGTATGATGGAAGAAGAGACTTTTGTCACTGAATCTTATGCTTTAGGAAACGTTGAATCCGAGTCAGATTATGCCGGTGGTCTCGTAGGTTATATGAGTTCCGATTCGGAAATCACCATGAGTTTTGCCCTCGGTGACGTCAACGCTGATAACAGCGTCGGAGGTCTTGTCGGCAATGTGCGGGGAACCATAAACTATAGCTATGCACACGGTGATGTAGATATCGTATCCGGTTCCTATATCGGGGGACTCGTCGGAGACGGTTCCGATGCAGAGGAGATTCGAAACGTTTATGCATTGGGTGAAGTGACAGGTGGCGTTGCAGAAGAAGGCGGCCTCGTTGGTGCTGGTGATGTAGACGAAGGAGGCTATTGGGATGTGGAAAATAGCAGCATGACCAGTGGCTCCGGAGATGGTACGGTTGACGGTGATGGTCTTGATACCCATGAAATGCTGGGTGCTTCAGCCGAAGATGTGATGGAGCAACTGAATTTTGATGATACCTGGGAAACCGTTGTTGAACCGGAAGGTGTAGGCAGACCCGTCTTAAAAGAGCTTGATCGCCAGGTACAAGTCAATAATCAGCAGTTAGTACCTCCGGAACTTTCCATTACCGGAGATTTTTCGACTGAGTCCAAAACATATGACAGCGAAACCGATGCGGTCATTGATGCTAATAATATTGAAATAGACCCGGCTGGACTTGAGGAAGGTTATGAAGACGTGGCCGTTTCCGATTTCGAAGTAGAATTTGAAAATGCCGAGGTCGGGGATGACAAAATTGTTGAGCTTATTGCAGCAGAGCTCAATGGGGATGATGCCGGATTCTATGAATTAGCTGAAGATGCTCTGGAACAGGTCGTCTACGATGAGGGCGAAATTATCCCGGCTGAACTAACCGTTGATGGTGCTGAGGCATTGGACAAAGCGTATGATGCAAGCACCGATGCCGAAATCGTCGATGCTGAGCTGCAGGGGGGAGTTGGTGATGATGATGTGAACTTAGACCATGCCGATACGGGGACCTTCGAGGATGAGGGACCGGCTAATGACCTCGAAGTGACACCGGATTTTGAAGTCTCCGGCGATGATGCGGATAACTATCAGTTGACACTGCCGTCCCTCAACGCCGATATCAGGCCGAGAGCGGTGGTGGAATCGATTGATAAACTTGATGATACTCCGACGAATGCCGATGAAATTGAGTTTGAAATTGAGTTTAATGAACCGGTCACTTTAGATTCAGACGAACTTGAGGTTTTGACAACCGGTGATATCACCGATGTTGAAATTATAGATGCAACTCCGGGCACATCAGAGCAAAGTACTACCCATACCGCAACCGTTGAGACCGGTGAAAACTCAGGAACCGTTGCAATCCGGGTACCCGAACAAGCCGGGGAAGATCAGTTCGGGGAACCACTTGATGATGCTCCTTTTGAGAGTAACGCTTATACCATAAACCGCACCGTACCGGAAGTCGAAGATGTGGTTGTAGCCTCGGGCATAGACGATCCCACCAACGAGGAAGCCATTGATATCACCGTTGAATTCACCGAAGAGGTGACCGGATTTGATTACCGGGACCTTGAGGTGGATAACGGCTCGGTAAGCGACGGCGATACCGGAAGCGGCGAGGCCTTTGATGTCACCGTGAACGCCGAATCGGTGGATCAGGCTTCCCAGCTTATCAGCATATCGGTCCCTGAAGCAATGGTCGCCGATGAAGCCGGCAACGAGAATGAAGCCGCAGACGATGTCTTTACTATTGAATTCGGCGATACCCGTCCGACGGCAGAGTTTACAACGGTTGATGATCCTGTCGGACAAAGCCCGGTGCGGGTAACACTGGCCGTGGATGAAATCTTCGGTGAGCAAATCGAAGGTTTTGATATCGACGTTATCACTACCGAAAATGTCGAACAAATCGAGTTGGCCGAAGACAACAACCCCGAATTTGAACTGGATGTCACCCCGGATGGGCAAGGGCCTATGGATATCAGTATTAGCCTTGATGAAAATGCGATAACCGATGCCGCCGGTAATCAAAATCCCGAATCGGATGCGTTGACCTTCGAGTTTGATTCCACGCCACCGACGGTTGAAATCACCAGCAATCAAGACGATCCCACCAACGCGGATGTAATTGCATTTGAAGTTGAGTTTGATAAAGATGTGGAACCGATAGAACGGAGTGATCTTTCTTTGGATGGTTCGGCAGATGCAAACTTTGGCGACTTTACGGTGATCGATGACCGAACTTTCGGCTTCACCGCCGAGTACGAAGGCACCGACGGCACGGTATCGGTAAATGTGCCTCAGGGAATTACCGAAGATGCCGCAGGTAATGAGAATGAAGAATCAACCGAACCTTACCAAATATCCTTCGAGCATACGCAACCCGATCCGGTGATAACAACTTCGCCGGATTCACCGACGAATGTACAGCCCATCCCTGTTGAAATTGATTTTGGCAAACCAGTTGCCGACTTCACCGAAAACAAGGCTGCCGAAGGAGTTGATACCGAGTCGGGTTCCTATGAAATTGAAAATTTTGACACCGGTGATGATCAGGTATACACCTTTGATTTACTGCTGGAAGATGATACCGAAACACTGACACTACAACTTGATGAAGGTGTTGTAAGTGATCCGGTTGGTAATGAGAGTCGGCAGTCCAATGAACTTGAGGTACATTTTAATAACATCCCGCCGGAACCTGACTTCAAGGCGGTTGCGGACGGTAATGACTACTCTGACCCGGAGCTCGGAGACCCCACCAACGCAGATGCATTTACGCTTTTCCTGAATTTTGGAGAGGAACTCGAAGATTTAGATTCCGGGGAACTTGACATTAGCGGAGCGGGGGAACAAGACGGAAGCCTATCTACAGTTGAAGCCTCCGAAGGACTGTACTCGCTGAGGGTTATCGTAACCGACGATGGTCAAATAGAAGCCGAAGTTCCTGCAGGTGCGGCAGAAGACCTGGCCGGCAATACCAATGAAGCGGCATCCTTTAGCATTGAAGCTGATCGCAATGCTCCGGTACCCTCGATAAGCACAGTAGTCGCCGAGCACAACAACGAAACTCCGATCCCGATAGAAATCGACTTCGGTAAACCGGTACCCGATTTTGATGCAGATATAGCAGAAAATGCCATAAACGCTGAAAATGATTCCGATTTTAGCCTTGAAAACTTTGAAAAGGACTCTGAGGAGCAGTCATTTACCTTTGAGTTGACTCCCGATCAAGACGATATCTTTACCGCTGAACTTTCTGAGGCGATGGTAAATGATCAGGCCGGTAATCCGAATGAATCTTCCAATGCCGTAATGGTAAACCATAACACCGATCAGCCGGATATCACATTCACAGCCGTAGAAGGTGGGGGTGATATCGATGATGAAGAACTCTCAAATCCGACCGATGCCGGTTTCTTCAAACTCTACCTGGATTTCGGAGAACAAGTCGAAAATTTTGAAGAGAATGATCTGATAGTCACCAATGGCGATATCGACTTCTTTAATGTGAATGATGAGGAAGATGGAATCTATTCGTTAATGATAGTTCCTGATCAGGAAGATTTGGTGATCGTAGAGGTAGAAGAAAGTGCGACAACGGATAGAGCCGGTAATGATAACGAAGCCGGCGTATTTGAAATAGAGTCGAACCGCTCCGCACCGGAAGTTGAGGATATTACGAAAGTCGATGGACTGGAAAATCCAACAAATAAGAGTGAATTCGTAGTTGAGATCACTTTTAGCGAGGAAATTGCAGACTTCCATACCGACGCACTCGATATTGAAAACGCTTCAGCAACAGAATATAGCAGTGAAGATGATATCGTATTTGAAGTTTCAATTGAAGCCGACGAAGTGGATCAAAATGCCAGCTCCATCGAAATTGGAGTTCCGGAAGGTGCTTTTACTGATCATGCCGGCAATGAAAATGAAGCCGATCAACAAGATTTTTCTATCACGTTTGGTGACACCCGCCCGGCAGCCGAGTTCTCGACATCCGCAAATACCCCCACCGGAGAAAGCCCCATCCGTGTAACGCTGAAAATCGAAGAGATCTTCGGCGACAATGTTGAAGGTTTTGATGTTGATGATATCACTACCGAAAATGTCGACCATATCGAACTGGTTGAAGATAACAACCCGGACTTCGAGCTGGATGTTACGCCCGATGGCGATGGGCCAATTGAAATGAGTCTTATACTTGAAGAAGGTGCTGTTACCGATGCTGCAGGTAACGAAAACGTTGCTTCAGAAGAATTAACAATAGAATATGATGCACATCCTCCGGTTGTTGAAATAAACAGTGATGAAGACAATCCGACCAATGCTGATCCTATTCCGGTCGACATTACATTCAGTAAGCCGGTTTGGGGATTTGAGTCTTCGGATGTTGAAATCCGTGGAGAGGCAACGCACTCGTTAGTTAGTGGAGGTGACGGAGAGCAGGAATTTATGATTCATTTAGAACCTGATGAGACTACCGACACCGAGGAATTAACCCTCCTGATTGCGGAAGGTGTCGCACAGGATGAAGCCGGAAATCAAAATGAAGAGGCCGATGCATTTCAGGTTACTTACGATGCCGTTTCGCCTGAAGTGGAATCCCTCTCCGCCCGTAACCCAAATAGCGGTGATGAGATTGAAGATTATACCCAAACGTCTGAGTTCGAATTGATTGTCATTTTTGATAAGGCGATTAGTAATTTTGATAAAGCTGATCTTTCATTCGAGAACATCACACCCCTGTCTTATGAAACCGAAGATAATCGAGAGTTTGAGGTTACAGTTGAGGTTGAAAATTCAAATGATGTCTCACCTAGCATTGAAGTAGATGTGCCGGAAGGAGTTTTTGTTGATGCGGCGGGAAATCCGAATCAAGCTTCTATGGACCCTTTCCGGGTGCACTATTACGCTACCCCTCAACAAGTTTCTTTGGTTAGCCCCGAAGATGAGGAGGGCAACATTAGTCTTCTTCCTGAATTGGAGTGGTTACAAGTAGATCATGCGACAGACTACTACATCGAAGTTGCCACAGATAGCAGATTTGATGAAATAGAACAGACCCACAGAAGTTCAGCTACGGAGTTGAAAATCCCGGAAAAGCTGGATTATGCAACGACATATTATTGGAGGGCTCGTGCTGAAAACGAGGAGGTCTATGGTGAGTGGTCAGATGCACAAACCTTCACTACAGCACCTGAAACACCGTCAGAGGTCACGTTGACGGCACCGAAAGATGGTCAGAATGAAGTAACCATGCAGCCGGAGTTGGAATGGCAGCCTGCTGAGCAGGCAGAAAGCTATGAAATTCAGATGGATGCTGATGAGGGTTTTGATGAATCCATCATAGATACTACACTTGATGCAAGTGATGAACCGTACTTCCAACTTCCCGAATCGTTGAGCTCATCTGTAACCTATCACTGGAGAATTCGTGGCGTTAACTCAGGTGGAGCCGGGGAATGGTCAGATGTCTACAGCTTCACTACAAAACCTGAGCCACCACCGGTAGTTGAACTTGACTCACCGATTGATTTCACCGGAAGTGTAGAGCTGAACCCCGAGCTACAATGGCAACCAGCCGACAGAGCTCAAACATACCATCTGGAAGTTGCTGCTGATTCGGTTTTCAAGGATATCGTACAGAGTAACAGTATTTCCTCATCAACCCTGGAAATGTCGGAGGAATTGGACTATGGCACCAGCTATCACTGGCGAATAAAGGCCGAAAACGCTGGCGGTAAAGGTGACTGGTCAGATGCCGGAACATTTATCACAATTGCTGAATCCCCCGAATTACTTTTTCCTGTCGCAGATGCAGAAGGTATCAGTACCGCTCCTCAGTTAAACTGGTCATCAAGCCATGAAAATGCCGAGTATGAGGTACGATTCGGCACTGATAGTGATTTCGAACAGGTGAGTCAAACATTTACGACCGATGAGTCGAGCTACCAATTAAAAGGGCTCAGTGAAGGTACGACCTATTACTGGAAAGCCCGAGTGAATAATCAGGCGACAACGAGTGAATGGAGCTCTATTCAATACTTCACCACACGTCGCGATCCCGAAGAAGTAACTTCCTTATCGGCTGAGATATCGTTTGATACGATTTTGGAGGATGAAATGGTACCGGAGGACTATCAGTTGATCGGCCTGCCCGGAGCCGAAGCCTTCGAACTGTCGGAAGTTTTTGAAGGAGAATATCATACCGACTGGCGGGCATTTGGTGACCTTGGTGATGAAAGCGAAGAGCTGATTGAATACGGCGGGGAGGAATTCGAGTTTCGGTTAGGTCAAGGTCGCGGATTGTGGGTTATCCATCGGGATGATATCATTCTGGATATGGAAGTGCCGCAAGTAGAGGTTGATGAAGGTGACACCTATTCCATGGATCTTAACGAAGGTTGGAATATTATATCATCACCGTTTGAAGTCCCGGTCTCCTGGCGGAATGTTGAAGAATACAATAACTGGTCAGCTACGCTATACGGATATGATCTACGGTTTACAGAAGCAGCTGATCTGCAGCCTTTGGAAGGTTACTATGTCTATAACGATCCCGAAGAAGCAGTAGACTCACTTCTCATCCCATACTCAGCTATAGAAAAACGAATGTATAACGGTGAGGCTGATCTCGATGAAGGCCAAAGTCAGGAAAAAGTGGCTGATGTCGAGGAAGAGCCGAAGCACATAGAATTATCGGCAAAGTTTGAGGATGAGGATGAAGAAGATCAGCAAGATGTTACAACATCCGTATTCTGGAATTATAATAGTGAGTACATATCTGAGCCTCACCCATCCCTTGATATGGCACGTTTTGGAGTGGTATTGCATGGTGAGGAAGCAATTCACAGACAACTAAACTCCACTTATTCCGATCAGGTAAACGAATATGAGCTGACAGTAAAAGCACCGGTTGGCTACAATACAAACTGGGAGACAGATTTTGAAAATATGGATGAGGGCACGGCCATATTGTTGGTCAACCCTGTTACCCGGCAGTCAGAGATATTACAGCAAGGGGAATCAGCAGATATAGAGGTTACCGAGCCGGAAATTACCTATGAGGCTCATATTGGGGAACATAGCTATCTTGAAGAAGTTCAGGAAGCCTTGGTTCCTGATGAAATCACCCTCAAGCAGAATTATCCGAATCCCTTTAATCCGACTACGAATATTCGGTATGCACTTGTAGAAGATGGTCAGGTTACTCTGGAAGTCTATAATATCCTTGGGCAGCGAGTTACAACGCTGGTTGATGAGGCTATGGATGCAGGCTGGCATAACGTAGAATTTGACGGATCGAGCCTGGCCAGCGGAACCTATTTATATCGCCTGATTACGGACAATGAGATTAAAACCGGTAAGATGATGCTGGTTAAATAAAAGGTGCCACCCCATCATTTAGGATAATTCCAATATATTCCCTAACATCGGAAATAATCATGAATGTGATAATAAGCGCTGAAAGTTACGAGCTCCGATTACATGGGTGTATTTGCAGCAATTTTTCTGATGATCACAACCGCTTCAGCAGGTTCGGCTGAGCTGGATGTGCCCGGTGAAAAACTGAAGACCGAAGATGGTATTATAAATATCGGTGATCGTGCAGGCTGGCTTTTCCGTGCCGGGGATGACAGCACGTGGGCTGACCCGGAAGCTTCTCTTGAGGATTGGCAGCCGGCACCCTGGGCCATTGATATGGGGTATCTTCCGGAAGAGTGGGGCGGCATCGGATGGTATCGCACAACGGTTCGGGTCGACTCGGCACTGGCAGGAAGCGAGTTGAGTTTTTACGGAAATACCTTCGGCGCATTGGATGTTTTTGTAAACGGTGAGCGGGTAGGCGGGGCAGGCAGGGTTACCGCCGATCAAGATGCATTTGAGCCAGCCGGATACTTCGAACCTATCCATTTTTCCGTATCGGACAATCAGGAGTTGCACATTGCCTTTCGATTCGCCCATTATGATGAAAAGCTATGGGAGAACAGTCCCTTTGATACCAATTTATTTTTGGGTCCGGCTGATGAAGTGGATGACGCATACGCTGCTCAGCAGACCAACAACACCAATCGGGGATATGTACTGATCTGGATCATTGGATTTTTTGTCGCACTGGCATTGCTGCATCTTACCCTCTACGGGTTTTATCCGGCCGATCGCGCCAACCTTATTTTTGGCGGGATGATGCTCACCCTTGCGGTACTTATTGGCAATATTGCTACCTATTATATGGGGTCTTATGAAGCTGAAAATTTCTACAGGTATATCAGCTTTGAGTCATTGCCCGGTGTGGTATTTGGTTTTTTATCCCTGCTTTTTACCTGTTATATCATCAAACGCCGGGCGTACATTTTGTTAGGAAGTCTGGCTGCATCAGGACTGTTGATTATTGGTTTGATACAGGTTGACCCGTTTACATTTCGTCCTCTGGTAATGATATATGCATTGATAAGCGTAACGGCTTCCGTCTATCTGCTGCTTCACACCCGCATTGTTCAAAAAATGCAAGAGTTAAACATCATCCTGGTCAGCTACCTGTTCTTTTTTATGCTGTCGGTACCACGACTTTTGTATGTTGCGGCGGGTATTGAGCTTCCCCTGTCGCAGTCGCTGTATCCTATAATGGTATCGTTTCTTGTTCTTCCGGTAGGATACTCAACTTTTCTCGGTCAGAGAGTGGCCGCCACCAATCGTGATCTCAAAAATAAGCTTCAGGAAAACAAAAAGCTTTCAGACGAGAAGCTGAAAGCCGAGCAGGAAAAGCAAAAACTGATCAAAAGCCAAAAGGAAGAGTTGGAGCGTCAGGTAGAGGAGCGTACCGTCGAGTTGCAAGCCCGAAATGAGTCACTGCAGCATGCCAATGAAGAAATTCAAACACAACGCGATGAGGTTATACGCGCCAGAGACAAACTGCAAAATGCGCTGGATGATCTTGAAGCTGCACAAAACCAGCTGGTTCAACAAGAAAAGCTTGCTTCCCTTGGTCAGTTAACTGCAGGTATCGCCCATGAAATCAAAAATCCGTTGAACTTTGTTCATAACTTCTCCGAACTCTCCTTTGAGTTGATTGAAGAAGCCCGGGAGGAAACCGAAGAGATAAAGCAAAAACTACCTTCAGATCAATCCGATAGTGATCTGCCGAACCTCCTCGATGATATCGGGGCTAACCTTGAGAAAATTCACCAGCACGGCGCAAGAGCCAATCAGATTATACATTCGATGCTTCAGCACAGCCGGGGTGGCAGCGGTAAAGCGGAACGGGTTGATATAAATACGGTGGTACGGGAGTATGTCAATCTTGCCTATCATGGCATGCGGGCCGGGGAGCAGCCGATTGATGTAGAAATCAGTTATGAGCTGACCGAAGGATTGCCGGAAGTATCCATCAACACCGAGGATTTTAGCCGTGTTATCATCAACCTGTGCAATAACGCCTTTGATGCGATGCACAAAAAACTGACAGATAAGGAAAACGGCTCTTTCAACCCGCATTTGACGGTGCGAACCCATCAAGACAAAAACGATATCAAACTTGAAGTTGTGGATAATGGTTGCGGCATGACCGATGAAGAAGTCACGCAGGTTTTCGAACCGTTTTTTACAACGAAGCAAGGGCGCGAAGGTACCGGGTTGGGAATGTCGATTTCCAATGATATCATCCAGGCTCACGGAGGTACTATGGAAGTGGAGTCAGAGGTCGGTCAGGGTACGTGTATGATTGTTCGTCTGCCGGTTGTTATGGATATTTAGTCTGCATTCCTCACCAGGAAATACGCAGGTTAGAAATGAAGACCTAACTCACATAACATTCCGGATCGTTAATTTTGGCTGATTCCTCATCATCAAGCTGAAGTTCCTGGATTATTTTGTTTTTAGATGGATAGTCCACTAACATAGATATCACCATTACCGATGCAAGCACCAGGAAAAAAGTATTGGATGACAGAAAATACATAATAACCAATAGCAAGGCTATTCCCTCCAGAATTGCCAGTTTTTTCAACATGACAGATTGGTACTTGGGAAGTTTGTGGGCTAAATCTGTCTCCCTGTTTATGGATGCCAGACCGGTGCTTTTTAAATATTGACTGACTGCAATGAAAGCTATCGTAACTAACACCAATAACCATTGCACGATCTGCATCGACTCTTCAGGAATAATTTCCAAGTTGATATCCTGCAAGCTAAAGTAATATGCCACGAGACTTGCTATAACTATACCAAATGTCATGCTCAAATGAAGGGTCCCGATGGTGTTCAAAAAGTCTTTTGATTTCATTTTGTTCATGCTCATATAATTTAATTTCTGAATTTTGGAAGGCTTTGCAAAGCCTTCTTCGGGAATCATGAATTTCTAAAAGACAAAACTGGTAAACATGGTAATACGACTATAATTAGATCCTTCCGGGAAAAAGTAAGTACGAGTAAAATACAGATAGGTTTCAACGGCATTTGCACCATCCGGAAACGCCATACAATCCTCAAGGGTTGGGTCAACAGTGATAAAATTATTATTTCTGCTCTAACCTTGATCAAACATGTTTCGGCAATTATTAGAAAAGTATGATCAAACCGACAAAAGAATTACCCAGTGGATGGCCCGCAACGGGATATTTTTGCTAAGGCTCAGTATAGCCATAATATTCCTTTGGTTCGGTTTTTTGAAATTTTTTCCGGGCGTGAGTCCGGCAGAAGCTTTGGCCGGTAACAGTATTGAAATACTCAGTTTTGGGATTGTATCGGCCAGTGTGGGGCTGCCGATCCTCGCGGCCTGGGAGTGCCTCATCGGAGCCGGTATGCTTTTCACTCGTTATATGCGCTTCACCATCCTGATGTTATACGTTCAGATGATTGGCACTTTTTCCCCGATTGTGCTCATGCCGGAGGTAGTATTTGACGGTATTCCATTCAATCTGACCATGGAAGGCCAGTATATCATCAAAAACTTAATCGTGATATCGGCGGCATTGGTTATCGGAGCTACGGTGCGAGGTGGAAAGCTGAAAGCTTAGGCAATTCATCAAACCGATTTCCGCCACTTCAGCATACGCGTTCTGATGTCCATGGTGGGTGTGAAATCATGTTCCAGGAATGAGGCATGCTTAACATCTTCAACCGTATAAAAAGATTGAGGAGCATGAGCTTTCAGTAACTCGGCCAGGCGCTTTTTGTGTTTTCGTTTTACTACGGTGAAAAACACTTTCACCGGACCGTATACCCCGGTAGCGTCGACAGCGGTAACGCGGAACCCCGAGTTTTTCAACTCTTGAAATAACCGCTCTGAAGGTTTGTTAGTTACGATGCGATACATCAACAACCCCATTTGAAGTTTGTCCTCAATTACAATTCCTGCAAACGTCCCTGCTGCGAATCCACCGGCGTAGGCAATGATATTGAGCCAGTTATCCAGGTTTTGTATAATCTGGACAATCACGATTACCCAGATCAGGATTTCGAAAAAGGAGAGCACGGTTGCCAGCCATCGTCTTCCTTTAGCTACAAACAGGATTCTGATTGTACCCATAGACACATCCACAATTCGGGCTATAAAAATAAAGAGAGGCAGGAGACTGCCGGTTATATAAGCGGGCAGGAATTCCATAATGATTCAAGTTTTCTCGATGAAAAGAAGGCGGTGAAAGTACTATTGTGCAGACAAGGTGCTCCCGGGAAGGCCAGCTACATCTCTCCAAAATCTCTCAATCTGTAGCATTCTTAAAACGGGATTAGCTTAAGATACGCAGTTTTCAGGTCAATCCGTGTAAGTATTCATAAAAGTTATGGCTTTTCAATTGTTTTGAATGTGGGGCAATTTGGATTCTGAACCAAATAAACACAGAGAGAATGAGTTTTTAATAATGCTGATTTTATTGAAATTACAAACCGTCGATAGAAGCCCGCAATAAGGAATTTATTGAATTATAGAGGTTCCCAAATGTTTCTTGGCGTTAACAGCTAAATATGCACCATGACCCGCTATACAGATCAGGATTTAGCCGGTTTCGAATACGTTCGGCATGGGGATTTTACGGGTTGATGGTCGTGTTGGCAGGTGTTCTCATTTTGCTGGCTACCGTTGCTTTTGTGGGATCGTTCAGGTGGATCAATCCTTCGGTTTCGGCGTATATGATTCACGAAGATTGGCAGGAATTGGGAGTGGAGCGATACGACCTTACCCACTACTGGAACGATTATGACGAGCTTCCGGATCACCTCAAATGGGCCGTCATAGCCTCGGAAGATCAACAGTTTTACGATCACCACGGTTTTGATATCGAATCCATTAAAGAAGCATGGGAGGATCTTCAGGAGGGGACGAGAACCCGGGGAGCAAGCACTATTTCGCAGCAGGTTGCACGAAACATGTTTTTGTGGCCGGATCAAAGCTGGGTGCGCAAAGGCTTGGAAGCGGTGCTGACGGTAATGGTTGAGGTCATTTGGCCTAAAGAACGCATCCTGGAAGTCTACCTGAACATTGCTGAATTTGGTCCGGGTTTATATGGCATCGGTAAAGCGTCTCAGGAGTATTTCGGCAATGCGCCCAGCCAGATTGAACCGGATGCTTCGGCCCGGTTTGCAGCTGTGTTGCCGGAACCAAAAAGAATGCGCGTGGAACCACCCACCCCCTTCGTGGAAGAGCGAAGCAAGTGGATTTTGGCGCAAATGTCACATATAACCGGCGTCTCCTATCTCCCGGAGGAAGAAGAGCCGGAGGTCGAACCCGAATTCGAGCCGGCGGATGATCCCCACCCACCCGGTTTCCAGCGCGGATGGGAAGAGGACAGCCTACAGGATACAATACCAACCGAACAAGTAGAAAACGATTCGATCATCCAACTCCCTGATACGTTGCGACAGGAATTCCGATAAGTTGCAGGACATTCGAAAACCGCAGCAATCATACTATTTGATTGCCATGAAATTCATACGGTTGGTGTTAGGATTAATCCGTAAAAATCCGCGTAAATCAGCGGTTAAAAAAATACACCAGTGCAATCTGTTTTTCCTCATTCATCCCCGCCAATTCGGCTAAAATCCCCGTCACGATATTTCCAGACGCCTTGTGATGTAGCAAAATAAATGGTAGCTGAGCCCCCTTCATCCCGAACGTGGAGTTCATTGATGGACAGCCCGTCGATATCATTATCAGCGCTGGTTTTCTCCCAGGATTCGCCGAAGTCGGTGGTTTTGAGAAAAAAGAGTCCGCCGCCCTGAGCTCCGTTTTCGGTTCCGCTTGCATATACCGTTTCGGACGGCTCCCCGTCAACGGTGGCCATATCGTGGATGTAGTGATACAGGTCGTTTTCAAACACGGTTTCCCAATTATAACCGTGGTCGTCGGAGTATTTAATCAGCCCTTCCATTCCCAACAGCAATTGGTCAGGATCATCGGGATGAAAAGCGAGGCTATAGGCGGCGTTGTCGCCGTCCACATCAAAGTCGGAACCCTCTTCCTGCCAGGATTCTCCAAGATCATCGGAGTATCCAACGTAGGGCATGAAAGCTGCTGTTTCGCCACCAACCCAAATGGTTTCGGTTTCATAAGGGTGCACCTCCATGATATCCGCCTGATAGCCCATGCTGTCCCAATCGCCGAAAATCAGCTCCCAGCTCTCGCCGGCATCTTCAGATCGGGCAACATGATATGAGCCGCGGGCATAGATGGTATCCGGCCGGTGCGGGTCTTGGGTCATCATGTAGACAATGGTATAATCATCATAATCTTCGGCATAGTCCTGGGGATAAGGGTCAAAATCGTTACGTTGTTGATCGGATCGGAACAGGGGAGGTGCTTCTACATCAGCGGTATTTCGGATACCTGCCAGAATCTTACCGTCGGGAAGTTCAACTATAGAGGAAACAAAATGGTTTTGCAGACCTACACGCTCCCAACCGTAGTCAAAGTTCTCCCGTGAGATGCGATAAACTCCGTCATTGGTGGCAGTATAGAGGTTGTCATCAATAAATATAAGTTCAAAGGTTTCGGTGTCTTGCAGGTCGTGCAATGTCGTTTCACTGTCTTCCAACAGATTGCAGCCCTGAGTAGAAGCGAAAAGTATAAGTAGCTGTAATAGCAGGAAATTATGATGTAATCTCATAAAGAGTTCACGTATTGTTTTTCTTGATATTTATCGATCCTACACATTGGTAGTACAAGCTACTCATCAAAAAATTACCGGTTTTTGATGGTTTTCAATGGAGGTCAGTATACGTCACGGACATAACATTTTGTGTAAACCCTTTCTCAACGAGAAGTGTAGCAGCAAATCAAAAGCCTATGCCACTAAATAACAGGGGGTTCGGAAGATCCTGTAACAGTATTTTTTACAAATTACTTATTTAATTAATTACAGCTTATACAAAGTATGATGGACCAAAGTGCAGGGGGGGCTTAGCGTTATGATATCAACGGATGACTCTTCCAGCTTTAGAAAAGATGAGAGTCATTGCACGGATAAACAAGAGGTATCAGGCGATCGTCTGGTGCTTGCTACTAACAAATAAATAAAGGTGACCAACCATGAAAAAATTAAGTATACTTGCTTTTGCTTTCCTGCTAACGGCAGGGGTAGCATTTGCGCAAAGTAATGAAGCTACGACTACACAAGATGGTAATAATCTGGAAGCTACCATCCAGCAAGTTGGGGGCAACTCTAACCTGGCAACTCAAGAACAATATGGATTGAATAATATCCTCTTTATTGAGCAGTCCGGTTCAGGAAATATTGCCGAACAATTGCAAGGTAGCCGCGAAACCGGTGCTTATGATCCAGACAATCAGGCATCGATTTACCAGAGTGGAAATTGGAATTTAGCAGAACAAACACAAGCAAGCTCAAGCCAGCGAAGCTATGCTGAGATTGTACAAAGCGGTAATTCCAACGAAGCACGCCAAGAGCAGTTCAATCAAGGTGTTCAAGCGTTGATCGATCAATCCGGTGATCAAAACTGGGCAAGACAAGTTCAGTCTAATAATGCATTTGTAGCTGAAATCAACCAGAGCGGATCAGTAAACCGGGCTTATCAGAATCAAACCGGCCAGCGAAATATTGCTGAAATTGATCAATCCGGTGATAATAACAGTGCTACTCAAAACCAGTTTGGCAGTCAGTCTCATCCTCTGAACGGGTATATGGGAATGTTCCAGTCTGGAAATGGCAATGAAGGCAGACAACTGCAAGAAGATGCTGAGACCGGAAGCTCCGCATTCTTGTTGCAGGAAGGTGACTGGAACTATGCTGTTCAAAAGCAGTTCGGCCCTGGCTCAAACGATGCATCTATCACTCAGCTGAGTAATGGAAATTCTGCTATGCAGCATCAGACAGGATCCGGAAATGTTGCGACAATAGTTCAGGACTAACTGATAATTAATGTTCACTTGCAGGGAGGCTTCGGCCTCTCTGCTCTTTTGAAAGTAAAGCGAAAACCGGGCTGACCCCCGAAAAAAGAATTAAAATCAAGTATTTAACCAGTAAATAACCTTCAGGTACAAATAACAACTGATCAGAATCTATAGGCATACGCAAACGAAAGCTCTTCATGAAACCCGTCATTCTAATAATCGCCCTCTTACCAGCCATCGCCGGTATAGCACAAGCCCGGAGTCAAGGTTTGGTATATACCTTAATGCAGGCTGAACCTGTTGAAATAAGCGAAATGCCGGTATGGGTTTCTGTACAGCCTACTCATGGAGAAGCTGACTCTGTATCCAATGGTTTTTCTAATCCAGCGTATGATGATCGCGCTATTCGAATCCAACAACGCACTGCTTCTGATGTGCCTGTTTCGTCAGAATACGAAAATATTTCCCGCGAATACCGGATTCAAATAGATAACTGGTATTACCTGTATCGCAAAATGCATAAAGAAAATGACCTCCATTACTTCGGCTACGAGCACTTCGACGAAGACGATCTGTCCGATATGAGAGTGATGCGCCAAACAGGAGCACTAAACCGCGCTTTGATTCTGCAGTTCCATAATCAACATAACATTGAATTCGAGCAAGAGGGCGTGGATAATCAAATTATAATCAGCCAAACCGATTCACTTTCAATCGAAAATAATTCAGCTAATGTAAAACAGCGTGGTTCGGGAAACCGGGCTACCATAATCCAAAATAGATAACATACAGTGGTAATTTGAATGAAACGGTTGATCATCATAGTGTCTATAGTGTTACTGGGAGCCGGTGCCGGCATTGCTCAGAACAACAGTGAAGTGTTCCCGGAGCAGGTTTCAATAGATCACAATGAAGCTGTGCAAAGCTATAGCCGCGACTATGTTTTGATGACATCAGTTGCAAACACACCTAACCATCCGGCATATAATGGTAAGGGGCATATAGCAGCAATATCACAATTTGGAAGCGATAATAATGCGGCAATTAATCAGGCAGGAGTATCTCACTTTGCGGAAATCATATTAACGGGAGATGCAAACGAAGTTTGGTCGGATCAAAGAGGGAGAGGCAATCAATTGTTTATCGACCTAACAGGAGATCGTAACCGGATAACAAGTTTGCAGAAAGGTAATCGAAACTCCATTTGGCTACAGGAGACTGCAACCGGAACCCAATGGAGTTTTGAGCAATTGGGTAGCAATCATGAAATCGAGATTATTGGCAGCGGTATACCAATGACGATCAGACAGACCGGTTACGGTGAAAGTTTCATGGTGGATGGCAGGTGAGTTCTGCTTGCTATAAAAGAGGGCTTTGCAAAGTCTTCTGAAAGAGTATCAAGTTTTACAATCAGAACAGAGGCAAATTATGAAGGCATGGATTCAACCAATTTTTTTGGGGCTGTTATTTTTATTCAGCTCATGTACTAAAGAAACGGTATTTCCGGATGTTTTTGGCGATATAGAGGGTAAAGTAATAAACAGCGATAGCAATCAACCGCTATCTAAAGTCAGTATTACAACCAATCCTGCAACGAATGCCATTCTAACAGAAGAGGATGGGTCGTTTTTTTTGGATGATGTACCCACCGGTAACTACAGCATCCAGGCCCGGAAAAAAGGATTCAGCAATACCACCGTAACCGTAACTGTGCGGGATAGCCGGCCAGCCGTGGCATCAATAGTCATGAATCCTACCGAAGACAAACCGGTAACAACCATTGATGATCTTCAACCTGAAGTGGTAAACTGGTTCAATACAACTTCTAATGACAGCTCCTTTGCAGAAGTAGAGTACCGGGTAACCAACCAAAATCATGAGACAGCTATCGGCGAGTATAAGATCTACTTCGAAATTGTAACCGATGAAGCCTCTTTTTACAAGGAAGTATCGGGTACTGAACTTAAGCAGGGTCAAACACGGTACGGACAGTTTTCAAGATATATTCAAAATTACACGGCTACGGATGTAATTGTGAATGATGTATGGGTAAGTAAATATTGACACGGCACGAGAAATCGGTTGGCACAGGAGATTGATATTTATTGAAAGATCAAGTCAATGCACCGGCAGACAGTTTACCCACCACATTATTGCATAGTTACTAAGCGGAAATAAACATAACAAGTAATCTAATGATCACATCAATCCGAAATACCAAACTCTTGATGAGCTTAAGTGCAGGGTTACTGTTATGTATTGCAACCGGGTTCGCACCGCATAATGCCGATCAGACAAACAAAGAATATTATTGGGTTCAGCAAGATGACATGCTGACCGGCATTGCCGTTTTTTTCGGAAACGTGTGGTTCTGGGAGGCGCTATATATTGCCAATGCGGATGTGATAGAGAATCCGCATGTTATCTATCCGGGTCAGCGGTTATTCGTACCCGCCCGTATAGCGAAATATCGTCAGAATGGGGGTGACGCCACTGCTGTTATCGCTGATCCTTTTACCCCCACCGACCGCCTGCCGCTGGAACAGATTAAACCAGAGTTTTTATCACTCTATGATCTGGTGGCTTTAAAGGAAAATGCTGCTATGGCTGCAGCTGAAAGCGCCACAGTACCGCAAGAACCTATTGATGTGACTGATACGCTGCCTGAGGTAACGGATCAAAATTTGATAGAAGCCTTCCGGGAGGCATTTGAGCAAACGGTAGATCATCAGCAGGAGCAAGAGCGGCAAATTCTTCTGGAGCTTGACGGGATGATCCACGACGACACCAGGTCAAAAATCGGCAGGGATTTTTTCGATGTCTTTTACTCGGAATGGCAACCGCCGGACAATGCAAGAAATTACGCCGTCCGCATCAACGAGTTGCCGGCACCTAACATGGGTACAACCATTATTATCAAAGTTAACCATACCGAAATTTTCAATATGCGTTTGCAGCCCCGCTATGATTTCATCGAGGAAGTAGCCCGCGTTGCTGCCCGCAGAACTTATCAGTATGTACAACAGAACACCGACCAATTTCAAATTTATTGAGGATGCTATGAAGCGCACATTTTTGTTTTATCTGCTTGCCGCCCTGGTGATAACATGCGTAAACACAACGGATGTTAAAGCTCAGCAATTTGTGTATGAGCCGATCAACCCGGCTTTTGGAGAGAATCCGATGAATTATTCGTGGTTGATGAACAGTGCTGATAAACAAAATCAGCATAGAGCTGAAACACAAGACCGGTTCCAGCGGGATCCGCTTGCAGATTTTGAATCCTCCCTGCAGCGGCAAGTCCTTTCGCAGCTTACCAGGGATATCGTCCGGCGACAAATCGGAGATGAGGGCCTGGCAGATGAGTCCCGGTTCGAGTTCGGCGAATTCACCATCGACTTACTTCCGGGAGCTGCAGGTGTAACGGTGGTCATACAGAACATTCTCACCGGTGATGAGACAAGTATCACTATTCCTAATTTTTAAGGCCATGAAAAGTCAATTCCCATTCATTCTCATGTGGCTGGCATTGGTACTAATCGTCAGCTCTTGCGCCGGGGTAACCCAGCCGATGTATACGGAACCGGCCACCCATGGAAACCTGAGTATGGCCAACGAATCACTGCGTTCGTTGCCGGAGCCGGAGGAAAAAATCGTGGCGACGGTGTACCGCTTCCGGGATCAAACCGGACAGTATAAACCTTCAGACAAAGTAGCGAGTTGGTCAACCGCCGTTACGCAGGGCGCAACCTCCATACTTTTAAAGTCGATGGAAGACTCCGGATGGTTCACCACGATCGAGCGGGAGGGCGTATCTAATCTTCTGAACGAGCGTCAGATCATCCAGAACATTCGCCAGCAGCACTCCGGCGGTCAGCAGGGTAACTTTGTTAACCCACTGCTGTTTGCGGGGGTGATTCTTGAAGGTGGCATCATAGGATACGATACCAATATCATTACCGGCGGTGCCGGGGCCAGATATCTCGGTATCGGGGGATCAGGGCAGTACCGGAAGGATCAGGTAACGATTTATCTGCGCGCGGTTTCAACACAGAGCGGTCGCATTCTGAAGACGGTGCATTCATCCAAATCGATTATCTCACAAAAAATGGATGGTGGGGTGTTCAAGTTTGTGGACTTTGAAAGGCTTTTAGAAGCTGAGGTCGGTTATACCTACAACGAGCCACCGGTGATGGCGGTTACCGAAGCCATTGATGAGGCGGTAAAAATGCTGATCCTCGAGGGTATTGAAGAAGGTATTTGGAAGGCAAAGGATGAAGAAGAAGTTCGGGCTTATCGTATGAGGTTCGACTATGACAGAGAGCGTCAGGCGCAACTGGAACGGGATTATTTCGGGTTCATCAGCCGGCCGGATTATCGCCGGGGGTGGGCAGTGGCACCTCGGGTCGGCTGGGGCAGCACCATCGGGAATTACGCAAATCCGGATATAAACTTAAGCGGGAGCTTTCAGGTTGAACGCAGTATAATGCCGGGGTTTTCCGCAAAGGCAGGATTGGAACGCACACGAGTCAGCACCCCCAATGTCTATTCCGATCCGGTCAACTCCGCTGAACTTATGCTAAACACCTATGTTTTGCCCCGATATCAACTTTCTCCGTTTATTGGAGCCGGCGGTGGTCTGTTTGTTTTTGATGATGTCTGGAACAACGACAATGACAGAATATTCCCGTTTGTCGGAATCGATAGCGGACTGGATTACCAAATTACAAACCATTTAGGCTTACGGGTTAATGTCGGGTATCGCTATCTGCTTAAAGATGGGATAGACGGTATTGCTATGGGCAAGCACAATGATCAATACTGGAATGTTAGCGCCGGTTTGGTGATACGCCCCCGATTCCGATCCGTGTTTCAAAACAACTAAAAAAATAAAGGGCAGCGTTGTGGAACCTCACTTAAAAGCAAGGTGGCGACCAACCAAATACCACAACGTGCCCTAATAGACTACTTTTTAAAACTCTTATTTACCGATCACTGCGGTATAGAAGTAAAAATACCTAACAGAATAATATATGTGATTTTTTTAAAATCCTCCGATTTTTATCCTGGCTGAAATTCAGATTTTGCAAAACCTTCTATTTGCCTGTGTAACTTCTGAATGAATCGCATAATTGTCCTTTTTTGGAAAGATTTTCATATATTATTGTCAGGTTTTCATCGTCAATAACTAAAGCCGTTTTGAAAGGAATCAAAACGATATCGCATGGTGAGAATCTCTTGTTAGGGTAGATAGTTTTTAAGGCTTAATAAAAAATATGGCAGGGTTGTAAGTCGCCTCATATCATAGAAAGTATTGATGACAGGTAGGCGATAGGTAACAAAAGGTGGCTGAAACATTAAGATAAAGAAGCCCCTTTGGTCTGGTTTGGATATTAACTTTTTTTAGCGGGGCTTAGGCATGGGATATCTACACCCAAAATGGTTAACGCATCACAGTAAGGGGGTTGATAGAATACTTAGATCTGGCTTTTGGAGTGGTATAACCTGCTTTACTATAGAAACTTATAAAAGATGGGAGCAGAAGTTTGGTGAGGTTGAAGAACGAATGTCAAGTTTCTGGATGAGATGCTATGGACCTGGCTATGCCATAATGCCGCAGCAATGTAGCCTATATTCCGGATTGTCGTTTGCAGCAATGCAATCAGAAGGGGGGAATGAAAAACAGGCAAAAGGTCCAAAGCTTACGCCTCAAAACCCGGGTTTTTATTCTACTATACTTGAACATATTGAGGAAGCTATTGTGGTTATTGACCGGGATGGCATGATAAGTTTTGCATCCCCGTCCATAGAAGAGTTGACCGGTCATTTGCCCTCCGAGCTAAACGGTTCAAATATCTACAACTTTATTCATACTGAAGACAGGGGGCTCATAAGTGAATGTTGCACAGGTCCGGATAAGCAGATTAAACGGGCCGAGCAC
>SLJN01000111.1 GCA_007135115.1 Balneolales bacterium | reverse complement strand
GCATAATGTCAACCTCCCTGAGGTTTATCTGTCTTTAATAATTTAAAATTCTTGTAGTTCACTCCGCCTTTCACTAATCATCTTTAGAATCTCCGGCGGAAGAAAATATCAAGCTATTTGGAATTTGTCCAAATAACGCATTATGGACTAAAAATATTCCAAATTCAAATTTACTCGGTTGTAACCTTCTCCTCACCCTGTGAGGCGGCATGAACCGTGTGCCAGGCCAAGGTTGCACATTTCACCCTTGCAGGTAAATCGCGAACCCCGGCAAAAACTTTCAGGCGGCCTAAATCGTGTTCATCGGAATCCGGATCAATTTTACCAGTAGCCAGGTCGTGAAACTGATGGAATAATTTTTCAGCCTCATCAACCGATTTTCCTTTGATGTAGGTCGTCATCATTGAAGCTGAAGCTTTGGAAATAGCACAGCCATCTCCGATAAAACTTACATCTTCGATGATTTTATCATCATTAACACTGAGATAGACCACCAGTTTGTCACCGCACAGCGGGTTATGGCCAACAGCCTCATGCGAAGCTGATTCGATTACTCTGAAATTTCTCGGGTTTTTGTTATGATCCAGCAGCAACTCCTGATAGAGCTGCTTTGTACGTTCATCGATCATGAAAATAGTTCAATAACTTTGTGAATGCCTTCGGCAAGCTTGTCAATTTCTTCTTTGGTGTTATAAAAAGCGAATGAAGCCCGTGAAGTTGCCGGAATGCCGTAACGCTCCATAACAGGTTGTGCACAATGGTGTCCGGTTCGGATTGCAAGACCTTCCTGATCCAGGACCGTGCCAATGTCATGAGGATGAATTCCATCCAGAACAAAAGAAAGAACGGAGGCTTTGTTCTCAGCCGTTCCGATCAGTTTCAGACCGTCAATTTCTTTCAGCTTCTGCGTGCCGTATTTCAGCAACTCATGTTCATAGGCTGCTATTCGGTCAATTCCCACTTTATTCAAATAATCAATAGCGGCACCGGTTGCGATCGCGTTGGCGATGGAAGGTGTTCCCGCTTCGAATTTGTAGGGAACTTTGTTGTAAATAATTTCATCAAACGATACGCTGAGGATCATTTCTCCGCCGCCACGGAATGGCTGCATTTGCTCGAGTAGATCCATCTTGCCATACAGAACGCCAAAACCGGTTGGACCATAAAACTTATGAGAGGAGAACGCATAAAAGTCACAATCCAGATCCTGCACATCTACCCGAGTATGAGGCATGGCCTGTGCACCATCAACTAAAACGGGGATGTCGTATTTATGCGCCTCGGCAACCATCTCTTTAACCGGGTTGATCGTCCCGAGCGCATTCGATACATGCACGATGCCTATCAGTTTGGTTCGGTCTGACAGCATCTCCCGGTAGGCTTGCAGATCCAGCTCGCCGGCATCGTTTATCGGGATGACTTTGAGTATTGCTCCTTTTTCATCGCACAGCCTTTTCCACGGAACAATGTTGGAATGATGTTCCATGTGAGAGATGATGACTTCATCCCCCTCCGAAATGTGCTGATTTCCGTAGGTGTAGGCAACAAGATTGATGGAATCCGTAGTGCCGGAAGTGTAGACAATCTCCTTTTCTGAGCCTGCATTGATGTGATCCCGGATTTTTTCGCGGGCGCCTTCATAGGCATCTGTGGCCTGCTGACTCAGCGCGTGAACCCCTCTATGCACATTCGAGTGATAGGACTCATGGTAGGACTTCCATGCTTCCATCACCTGAACAGGCATTTGAGAGGATGCCGCATTGTCCAGATATACAAGGGGTTTACCGTAGACCTCCCGGTTCAAAACCGGGAAGTCTTTTCGGTAAACCTGAGGATCAAATGCGGTTAGTGTTTGCGATTCGCCGTTTTGGCTCATGCTGATATTTCCGCTTTTTTGCTGCTTCGGGCGTATTTTTGCACTTCTTTGGTAAGCCGCTCTTTGAGTTTATCACCAGGCAGCGACTCAATTACATCCAGCGCAAAGCCGTAAGTGAGCACTTCTTGTGCTTTTTGCACTGGCAGGCCGCGGGATTTCAGATAGAACATTTGTTCTTCATCCACCTGACCGATCGTTGCGCCGTGCGAGCAGGAAACATCATCAGCGAAAATTTCCAGCTGCGGTTTGGTATATACCTCCGAATTGTCGGAAAGCTGCAAGTTTCGGTTTTCCTGAAAAGCATCGGTTTTCTGCGCGTGCTTTTTCACGAAGATTTTTCCGTTGAAAACCGAGTGCGCTTCATCATCAACAATACACTTATGCAGCTGATGGCTGGTGCAATTCGGTTTGGCGTGATCCATCACACTGTGGGTGTCGGAGAGCTGGTCTCCGCGGATCATTACCAGGCCGTCCATGGTACAGTGGGTACCTTCATCCTGCAGAACCGCCTTCACATCACTGCGTGACAGGTGCGATCCGAGATGGATGGCATACGAGTGGTACTCACTATCCCGCTTGATGTTAGAAGCAATACGGCTGATGTGATATGCCTTTTTGCTTTCCTGCTGAAGCTTCACATGGGTGAAGTGTGCATTCTCACCAAGACTGATCTCCGTAACCGGAGCTGAGAAATAGACATTCTCATCTAATCCCACATAATCTTCAAAAATCGTGGCTTCGGCATGGTGACCTCCCACAATCAACACGCGGGGAGTTACATAATAGGTTTGCTGCGCTGAGGTTTGCACAAACAACAAATGAATCGGAGCCTCGATTTTAGTTTCCGAAGGAATATAAATGAAGGCTCCATCTTCAAAATTGTAGGTATTGAACGGCTCGAAGACATCGTCTTCATACTGAGCAATCTGCCCCAGATTTTTTTCGATGGCTTCGTGGCCTTCTTTGGCTACATCTGCCAGGTTGCCAACAACAGCGCCTTCAGGCAAACCTTCTATGTTAGAAAGGTTGCTGTCAAAGCGACCGTTGACGAAAACCAGACGGTGCTTCTGAGCTTCTTCCAGAAATAACTTCTTCACCTGGTCTGTCTGATCTGCTGCAGATGCAGCGTCAGGAGCGACGAAGTTGTGCTTGGTCAGCGATTTCAGGCTGGTGTACTTCCACTCTTCGTGCTTGGTCGTCGGAAACGGAAGCGCATCAATTTGCTCCCTTGCCGATTCCTTCAACGAACTAATATGAGCGGGAAGCCCGGCGCCGGGTTGCTGACCGTTTAATAGTGATTGTATGTACGTAGTTTCTTCTGCTACAGCCATTACTGTGCCTCGCCGTTTACTTTCACTTCATCTTTAATCCAGTCGTAACCTTTTTCTTCCAGCTCGAGTGCCAGTTCTTTACCGCCGGTCTTCTGAACTTTTCCATTCATCACTACATGTACCTTATCCGGCTGAATGTAGTTCAGGATGCGCTGGTAGTGTGTTACCAGAAGTACGCCTTTGTCTTCACCGGAAAGCTTATTGATGCCTTCAGAGACTACGCGCAGGGCGTCAATGTCCAGACCGGAGTCGGTCTCATCCAGAAGGGCGAGTTTGGGATTCAATACCGCCATCTGGAGAATTTCGTTGCGCTTTTTCTCACCACCGGAGAACCCATCGTTCACATTACGGTCGAGCATAGCTTTGTCCATCTCAACCAACTTGACTTTATCTTCAACATAATCTTCGAACTCAAGCGGGTCCAGCTCATCTTTGCCCTGCTCTTTCAGCTTGGCATTGAGGCCTTCGCGCATCAGCATGGAGTTGGTGACACCGGGGATTTCAACCGGGTACTGAAAAGCCATGAAAATACCTTTGCGGGCGCGTTCATCCGGATCCATTTCGAGGATATCTTCACCCTCATACAGGATTTCTCCTTTTGTTACCTCGTATGCCGGATGACCAGCGATCACTTTGGCGAGCGTACTCTTACCACTTCCATTAGGTCCCATTACAGCATGGATCTCACCCTTTTTGATTTCGAGATCGATGCCTTTAAGAATCTCAGTGCCTTCAACTTCTACATGAAGGTTCTTAATCGTTAACATTGGTTATATACGTTTTAAGGTTACTAAATTCGGTTTGGATTCGGTTCAGGAGATCAGCCCACACTACCTTCGAGCTTGATTCCCAGTAGTTTTTGCGCCTCTACAGCGAACTCCATCGGCAGCTCACGGAACACTTCTTTGGCAAAGCCATTAATGATGAGCGAAACCGCATCTTCTTCATCCATTCCCCGCTGTTGCAGGTAGAAGATTTGATCTTCACCAATTTTAGAGGTCGTTGCCTCGTGTTCGATACTTCCCGTGTTGTTTTTGGATTCAATATACGGGAACGTGTGAGCACCGCACTGGTCACCGATCAACATAGAGTCGCAGACCGAATAATTGCGGGCGTTTTTGGCTTTTGGACCGATTCGGACCAACCCGCGATAGGAGTTGTTGGATTCACCTGCCGAAATTCCCTTGGAAATAATGGTGGACTTGGTGTTTTCACCGAGGTGAATCATTTTGGTGCCGGTATCGGCTTCCATTTTGTCGTTGGTAAGTGCAACCGAGTAAAACTCTCCGATAGAGTTATTTCCCTTAAGGATTACGCTCGGGTACTTCCAGGTGATAGCAGAGCCGGTTTCCACCTGAGTCCAGGAAATCTTGGAGTTATCACCCCGGCAGATTCCGCGCTTTGTTACGAAATTGAAAATTCCGCCAACGCCCTTTTCATCACCGGAATACCAGTTCTGAACGGTTGAGTATTTAATCTCGGCGTTTTCGAGTGAGATCAGCTCAACAACAGCAGCGTGAAGCTGATTCTTACTGAACATAGGCGCTGTACATCCCTCAAGGTAGCTGACAAAACTGTCTTCTTCGGCAATAATGAGGGTTCGCTCAAACTGTCCGGACTCCTCGTTGTTAATTCGGAAATATGTGGACAGCTCCATCGGGCAAGTTACGCCTTTCGGAACGTAGACAAACGAACCGTCGGTAAAAACGGCGGAGTTGAGAGCTGCGAAGTAGTTGTCGTTATAAGGAACAACACTTCCCATATATTTTTC
Source organism: Balneolales bacterium (assembly GCA_007135115.1). Classification (GTDB taxonomy): domain Bacteria; phylum Bacteroidota; class Rhodothermia; order Balneolales; family Natronogracilivirgulaceae; genus SLJN01. Next base: position 6,150 of record SLJN01000111.1, on the reverse strand, counting down.
CACCAGCTCAGGATGCTCCTGTATTGCTTCGGAGATGGAGCAGAAAATCACTCCGGCCTCTTCGAGCTTTTCCTTGAACGTGGTTGCTACCGAAACACTATCGAACACCGCATCAACGGCAACGCCCGCCAGAGCTTTTTGCTCTGAAAGCGGAATACCCAGCTTCTCGTAAGTTTCTAAAATCTCCGGATCTACTTCATCCAGACTTTGCGGCTTATCTTCATCCGACTTTGATTTCGGCGAGGAATAATACTGAACATCCTGATAGTCGATCTTCGGATATTTGATATTAGCCCAAAGCGGATCTTTCATATTGAGCCAATTACGGTATGCTTTCAGACGGAAATCGAGCATAAACTGTGGCTCTTTTTTCCGTTCCGAAATCATCCGGATGATATCTTCATTAAGCCCTTTTGGAAAATCTTCGTACTCTACTTCGGTCTTGAAGCCGTATTTGTACGGCTGTTTGACCATTTTTTCGAGGGTTTCGGTTTCGCTCATAAAGCAAAAAAGTTTATAGTTGGGATTCGTTAAATTCGAATAAATTAATCCTGAATAACAGCTTATCCGATTACAGGCATCGAAGCCGGCCGATGCTATAACACGCAACGGGCTTCATTATTTTTATTTATTCTAAATATACACACCATTTAATTTGAAATCGAGACCGAATCGTTCCAAAAATCTATTGAATGTAAGCGGTTACATCCTATTTTATAGGGTAGGTCCAATTCGGACCTATTTGTCACTCATCACAAATTTTATAAGACTATGAAGTTTTTCCGAAAAACAAGCCTGTTCGTTTTAAGCTTTGCTATTGGCGGCTTAATGTTATACGGATGCGAAGAACCTGATACAGAGGACCCCACGGTTACTTCCCCTGTTAACACCCCCGACTGGGCTTACAACGCAACTATTTACGAAGTAAACACCCGTCAATATACCGAAGAAGGCACTTTTGAAGCATTCAGTGAGCACATCCCGCGCTTAAAGGAGATGGGCATTGATATTCTATGGTTCATGCCGATTCATCCGATTGGTGAAGAAGGCCGTAAAGACGATTACGTCGGCGATCAACGCCCTGATGGCGAGGTACTGGGCAGCTACTACTCCATCAAAGATTTTTTTGGTGTAAATCCGGAGTTTGGTGACGAAGAAGATTTCCAGGATGTGGTAGATAAGGCTCATGAACACGGCATGTACGTAATTCTGGATCTTGTAGCTAACCATACTTCCTGGGACAACTATCTAATGGATGAACGCCCGGAATTATACTCCACCGATGAAGACGGTGAGTTTTACTATCCGCGGGATACCGACTGGGACGATGTGGTTCAGCTGGATTACGATAATCCGGAAACCCGCGAATACATGAAAGAAGTCATGGAATACTGGGTAGCCGAATTCAACATCGACGGGTACCGGGCTGATGTAGCTGATTATGTGCCGACTGATTTCTGGAATGCTGCCCGCGAACGCCTTGATGCGATCAAACCTGTTTTCATGTTGGCAGAAGCCGAAACCCCGGAGCATCATGAAGCCGCTTTTGATATGTCCTATGCCTGGGATTTAATGCACGCCAAAAATGAACTGGGTCAGGGCGAGATTACGGCAGAAGAATACCGTGAGCGTTACGATGAAAATTTCGACGAATTCCCGGATCACGCCTACCGTATGCAAATGACCTCCAACCATGATGAAAACACCTGGGATGCTTCAGCAGTAGAGCGGTTCGGTGATGCGACCAAGACTATGGCCGTTCTCAAGTCTACCATTCAAGGTATGCCTTTAGTGTACAACGGGCAGGAAGTCGGACTGGATCGCAACCTGGAGTTCTTCTACAAAGATGAAATTTACTGGGATTTCGACTCCCCGTTTATGGATTTTTATACCACCTTGCTCCATCTAAATCGTGATAACAGTGCACTTCACAATGGCCTTCATGGCGCTCCTCTGGAGTGGGTTGAAACCAATTACCCCGATGAAGTAATCGCATTTACCCGCGAGCATGAGGATGGCAGCAAAATTTTCTCCGTCATTAATATCAGTGACGAAGAACTCTCCGTAGAACTGCATTCAGAGCAAATCGCCGGTGAATATACCGAAATTTTTTCGGATGAAAGCGAATCCTTCACTGCAACAGAAACCCTGGATCTTGATGCGTACGGGTATTATGTATTTGAAGGATCCTGATTCTTCATAATAAATCATCCCGAAATGAAAAAAGGGCGTTACCGGTATTCGGAACGCCCTTTTTTATTGAAGATAGTTGGGATGTTAAAACCGTCAGACTTTTTCGGCTTTTTCGCTGCTAAGAGCCGTTACCGAAACGGTGTTGACAATATCCTCCCACGTACATCCCCTGGATAGATCATTCATCGGTTTATTCAACCCTTGAATAATCGGACCGGTAGCAGCAGCACCTGCCAGTCGTTCGGTTATCTTATAAGCGATGTTGCCGGCATCGATATTCGGGAAGATGAACACATTCGCCTGACCGGCCACCTTGGAGCCAGGAGCTTTACGCTCAGCAACCTGCGGAACATAGGCGGCGTCGAACTGCAACTCGCCGTCTATTTTGAGATCTTTTCTTTTCTCGGTGACTTTTTCGAGCGCGTTTACCACCAGCTGGCTGCGTTCATGCCGGGCGCTACCTTTGGTCGAAAAAGAAAGCATCGCCACTTTGGGATCTTCTCCCGTTAACCTTAGGTGTGTATCAGCCGAATCAGCGGCGATCGTTGCAAGCTGATCTTCATCAGGATAGGGCACAACGGCGCAATCAGCATAGGTGAGGATTTTTTCGTCCATTGTGTGCATTAAAAATACGCTGGATACAATGTTGGAGTCCGGCTTTAAACCAATCACCTGGATGGCGGCGCGTAAAACATCGCCGGTCGTATTCATGGCTCCGGCAACGCATCCGTCGGCGCGTCCGGTACCAACAAGAGCCGCTGCGTAGAACAAGGGTTGCTTCAGCAGCTCATAAGCTTGCTCCGAAGTCAGACCCTTATGTTTTCTTCGCTGATATAAATAATCTGCCAGTTTTTCGCGGTAAGGATCTTCCTTAAACTGAAAATAATCTATCCCGTCAGGAAGCATTAGCCCTTCCTGGTCGGCTTTGGCTTCAATGTTTTCTTTGTCACCAATTAAAATAATGTTACTGATGCCCTCTTCAACCAGAAGAGCAGCAGCTTTGAGAACCCGGATATCTTCGGTTTCCGGCAAGACAATAGTAGCACTGGCTAATTTAGCCTTGTAACGTAAATGATTAATAAAATCCATAACTACATGGTTGTTTATACTAAAATGACAATGGCGATTAATGCCAGCCCCATCCCAACGGTTTGCATTTTTGTAATGGTATCCTCCCAGTAAAGTTTACCGATAAGGGCTCCGCCCACAACGGTTAAAATATTTACGGAAGAATAAATTACGGTACCGTCAGCATGTTGTAAGGCTTTAATCAGAAAAACAGACGTCAACAAATTTGATACCCCGATTGCAACTCCTAACCCGATATGCATCCAGGTAATCTTTGGTATACCCCGGTAAATTATCGCAATAACTCCAATGATAAAAGACGTAAAAAACACTACTCCGAGATAGTGCGCCTCGGTTGCTACCTGAAGTCCCTCCTGCTCAAAGATTTTCATGGATGAATCAGCAAAACCGGTAAATAAAAAAAGTAAGATCAGCAACCAGTGCCGATTGACTTTTTCAAGCCTTACTTCTCTGCCGGAGGCAACCAGCATGATCAAAGATCCTAAAACAAGAAGAATGCCCACAATTCTGAGCAGCGTGACAGGGTCATCATAAATGAGAATCGACATTAACACCGGAATGAGCAACGACACCCGCATCGCCGTCACAGAAACCCCCATACCGTTATCGTGGATGGATTTACTGTAAACAAAGAAATTGGCGATGAACAAGATTCCAACGACTATAGCTAACCCATAAATCCATGGTGGAAAAGGCGGCAGCAAAGGTTGCCCGGTAAGAGCGTTGGCAGAGCCGGCTAAACTCGTTGCAATGAGATAGTTGATAGTAAGAACCAAAAGCGTATTCACACTTTTGACTTCCGTGAGCTTCAGGAAATGAGCTATCAAAAGTGAAAACAGAACGCTCAGCAGTAAAAACCCGAGGGCGGTCAGCGTCATGTCAATCCGATTCAGGCTGGTGTATGAATCTTATGCCTTCTTCCCCAAACATAACCGGATACTGAGCACGATCATGAATCCTTCTTGAAGTGAAATTCACATTTCGCTCCAGTGAGCGGAAAAGCATGCCGGCATAGGGCTCACTTTCCCGTAAAGCTCTGAATAAATAGTAGGTAAAAATCCCGTGATAATTATTCGTGCGCCCATCTTCTGAGATATATCTGCCGTTAACCTGATTAGCTTCGGTAGCAAACAGAATAGCAGCATTCGGGTGCTGATCGGTTAAAACCATAGCTTCTTCCTGCAACGAAAGATCATCCCCGTAATCATCAACATGCTCAAGACTTTCTGAAACCGAACTTCCCCGGAAATCCGTATCCAAAATGACGGTTGTGGACCGGCTTTGCACTTTTGCAATCTGATCCAACCATCCGCGGAGCTCAATCAACCCGGACTCTTCTTCATCCGGAGTATAGTCGGAAGGCAATAGATATGCCCTGGTTTCATCGTTTTGCGATCCGGTTAGTCCGTGGCCCAGGTAATAGATAATCACATTCGTGGTATCGGGTTTAATTTGCTGACCGGCAATGTGGAGGCTGTCACTTTCGAATGCATCCGCAACATCATCATACTCGGTATTCCTGTAAGTAATGACCTGTTCTTCAGGAATACCCAGACGGCGATGCATGTAGGTTTCAACCAGTTCTACGCTTCGGTCGAGGTTGGGAACTTCTAATACATCTTCGCTACTGTAGGAGTCATTAGCCCAGATTATGGCCAGGGTATGTTCATTTTCATAGTCGGCTTCCGGGATATCTTGTTCAATATCGATTTCCCCGAATTCACCGGTTGTTTCTATCACTGCATCATCCTGATCTATGTGCTGCGCTTTCCAGATCATTCTGGCATCATCGCGATGCACATATCCGTGGGAAACTCCATAATCAACCTGAAACCAACCATTATCCCGTTCTTCTGTTATCGGAATCTGTGCACCATAGGCAAGATTGTTTAAGATATTGCCGCTTATCATATTCGGACCCGATCGCAAGGGAGCATTATCTTCGGTCACCTCTGCGTACCGGGCCATAAAATCTTCCGGATCAAACGAATAGGAATACTGCCTTCCTTCGAATTCAAATTCTACATTTATCTTAACGGGATCTTCACTCTCGATCGACTCCATTCCCAACTCCGCCAATAGATTAATATCAACAGAACCGGCCATTAGCTGAAGCTCTGTCTCGGTTTCGTAGAGCATTTCATCATCATAAATATGTACCTGAATGGCCTGCTGATCGTCATTATGCAATCGTACGGTATCTTTTCGGACTGCCGTCCCCACCTCTGTAAGCATTTGCTCTGCACCGGTATCCATTGGTTCACCGACCGGCCTCATGCTGAAAAGCGAAGCCGTTCCAATTACGGCTGCTGAGGTATTCATCAAAATTTGCTCATTTCGGGTCAGGTCCATATCCACGACCCAATCCGTATGAGCCATGCTCAACATTAATGCGGAGGTTCCCAGACCCAGTGCCCAAATACCATAGCGCGGACGATACTGCTGAACATACCTTCGAGCCAACAGACGCTCGGGATACTCAAGCTCTTGAACTTCATATAATTCAAGCGACAGAACAGGCTGATCCATCTCAGGACCTGCAGCTTTCTGCAGTATTTTTTCTGATGAAATTTTCTCTCCTTCGGATTCATCCACCGTATACTCATCCTCGACAACCCACCGGGTGCTGGTACACCCAATTGTGGCGATGCATAAAAGGAGTATAAGATATCGGGGTTTCATCAGCCGTACAGATGTTTCGAAGGGTTTTCGTAAATAAATGAGGAATGCAACTGCTTTGTGCAAACGCCCATAACAAGATAACATTGCCGGATGGCATGGATTAAATCGCAGTCCAAACGATGAAATATTTTAGACAAATTGACTGCCCGGCAGTACTTTAAAACTGCCGGGCCACCTATTTATATC
>SLJN01000296.1 GCA_007135115.1 Balneolales bacterium | reverse complement strand
CGTTTAATTATGTGCTGACCGGCTTGCATTTCTTCATGGCGGTTTTTCACATGACTATCCGCACCTCCCTTTAATACTTCAGCAGCCAATAAGACATCGTCGAATTTGTTTAAAGGTGGATGTTGATGAAGATAATCCAAGATCGAACCGTTTATTTTTTGTATTTTTCGAGGTTTAAGTTTTAACGGGTTATCGGGGTGATCAGCTTTCGTACGATTCCCGATGATAAGGCAAAGCTATAAAAATTAATCATGATTTAAAGCGGAAATTAACATTGCAGACCGCAGCACGCTTTTTATTTATTCTGGGTATAAGCCTTTGGCTCGGAGGCATCGTGTTTCTGGGCTACGGGGTTGCCCCTGTTAATTTTCAAACTTCAGCCGAATGGGAACTGGAGGGTGAGAACCCGCATCTTCCCGATCAACCCGTAAACTATCGAACCATCGGAGGAGAGTTAACCGCCGAGTCCATCAACAGACTTAATCACCTTGAGTTGGCCGGTTTTCTTCTCGCCGTCGTGGGACTGGCAATTTCCTGGTACCCAAGATGGAACATCAACACAAACCTGATCACCCGGACCATTTTGCTTATCGCCATGGGTGCCCTGCTTTTTTACTATTCCGGGATCATCGGCGAGCGGCTGAATGAAATCCGAACTACCGTCCCGCTTGACTTTACCGACACGGACGCATCTGAAATTCATGCCGAACAGGAAGAATTCGACCGGCTTCATGCTCGTTATACCCGGCTATCATCCATTACTGCAATGCTGTGTCTGGCTCAGCTTGCACTGGCTTCCTGGATTCCGGGTAACAGCAAATCATCCTAATGAGCAATAATCAACAAATAACCACAGCAATTTACAGCTTTAGCAATTATTTCTGAAAACCATGAGTAACAACGAACTAACAGTAAGCGAACAGGCTCAGTTACGACAGGAAAAATTACAGCAACTTCAGGAAATGGGGGTCAACCCCTACCCCTATGAATATGATGTAAGTCATTTCAGCACAGAAATTAAATCACAGCCGGACTTACTGCAGGAAGACACCGAAAATGCGCCCCGCGTTTCGGTATCCGGACGAGTGATGACCCGCCGGATCATGGGAAAGGCTTCTTTTTTCAACCTGCAGGACAGTCAGGGAACGATCCAGGTTTATATCCGCCGTGATGATGTCGGTACGGAAAATTACAACACGGTTTTCAAAAAGCTGGTTGATATCGGCGATATCGTCGGCATTAAAGGTTTTATCTTCAAAACCCGGACCGGAGAGCTGACTATCCATGCCGAGTCGTTTGAATTGCTTAGCAAGTCCATCCGCCCGATGCCGGTTGCCAAAGAGGTGGAAGAGGATGGCGAGAAAAAAACGTATGATGCTTTTTCAGACAAAGAACAGCGGTACCGTCAGCGCTATCTCGATCTGATTGTGAACCCCGATGTTAGGGAAGTCTTTCGTAAGCGATCCGAAATGATCCGCGCTCTCCGAAACTATATGGATGATCAGGGCTATCTGGAAGTGGAAACCCCAATCCTGCAGCCGGTTTACGGTGGTGCGGCGGCCAAGCCGTTCACTACGCATCACAATGCCCTGGATATGACGCTTTTCCTCCGAGTAGCAAATGAACTATATCTCAAAAGACTAATTATCGGCGGGTATGACGGTGTTTTCGAATTCGCCAAAGACTTCCGTAATGAAGGCATGAGCCGTTTTCATAACCCGGAATTCACCCAGGTTGAGTTATACGTTGCCTACAAAGATTACAACTGGATGATGAGCTTCGTCGAGCGGATGCTGGAGCATGTGGCGATGAAGCTTCACGGCGATACCAAGGTTCAGGTTGGCGAGCACACGATTGATTTCAAAACGCCCTGGCCGCGCATCCCGATGCTGGAAGCCATCGAAAAAGAGACCGGGCACAACCTCGAAAACCTTACCGACAAGGCTATCCGTGATATTGCTGAGGAACTCAATGTTGATGTAGACAGCAGCATGGGCAAAGGCAAGCTGATTGATGAAATTTTCGGCGATTACGTGGAACCGAAGTTAATTCAACCTACATTCATTACCGACTATCCTATTGAGATGAGTCCGCTAGCCAAAAAGCACCGCGATAAACCCGGCCTGGTGGAACGATTTGAGGCCATCTGCAACGGCAAAGAAATCGCAAATGCTTTCTCAGAGTTGAACGACCCGGTTGATCAACGTGAGCGTTTTGAAGAGCAATCACGGCTTCGTGAAGCCGGCGATGAAGAAGCCATGGAACTCGACGAAGATTTCCTCCGTGCCCTTGAACACGGCATGCCCCCAACAGCGGGCCTCGGAATAGGTATCGACCGGCTGGCGATGATTATGACCAACCAGGAATCCATCCGAGATGTTCTGCTATTCCCTCACATGCGTCCGGAATAAATAGGTGACGGTGTTTTTGCCATCGCCTATCACCTGAAATATCTATATCTAAGTACGATTTCAAACATTCGCTCTAAATATGCGCTTTGAGTGGTTTCTGGCATCCCGGTATTTTCGCGATAAACGGCGGAGCTCTTCGTCGTTTTTGTCGTTTATCAAAATCATGGCGGTGGCCGGAATCGCCATAGGCGCAGGCGGGTTGTTGATTGCTTTCTCTATCGTTCACGGCTTCAAGTCGGTGATTCAGGAAAAGATCATGGGCTATGGCGCTCATATTACGGTGACTACCTACCAGGAAGGTCCCATTGAGCAGGCTGATACGCTGACGGCCTTCATCGAATCGGAACCCGGAGTAGAACAAGCTCAGCCGGTTATTTACGGTCAGGGTATGATTCAATCCCGCGAACTGGCCGACGGCACCTTCATCAAAGGTGTTGACCGGGAGGGGGATCTTACCGATATCCGGCGGTACATCACAAGCGGTGATTACAATCTTGGCATGAGCGACGCCGGCCGGCCGGGAGTGGTCATCGGCAGCAGACTGGCCCGTAACCTGGATGTTGAAGTCGGTCGCACCGTAACCTTGTATGCCATTGACGGCGTGCCCTCACCGGTGAATATGCCAAAACTAAGGCAGTTTCACGTAACGGGGATCTACTCCACCGGTATAGATCAGTTTGATGATGTGATGGTGCTGATGGACCGCCAACATGCCCGATATTTGTTTCAAATTGATGAACCGGCTGCTTCACAAATTGAAATACGGGTCGAAAACCTGGATGACATTGAGGCCGTTGCGGCGAATCTGTCTGATCATCTTTCTTTTCCGCTCAACACCCGAACCATCTATCAAACTTATTCAAGTATTTTTGCGTGGATAAACCTGCAGGAACAAACCATTCCGTTTGTGATTGCCGTCATGATCATCGTGGCGGCATTCAACCTCATCGGTACCATATTGATGATGGTACTCGAGCGCACACGTGATATCGGCATGCTCAAAACAATGGGTGCCACCAACAAACATATCAAGCGGATTTTTCTTACTGAGGGGATGATCGTCGCAGCAGTCGGACTCACTATCGGCATCTTACTGTCGGTGCTGTTCAACTTTGTTCAGGGAACCTGGGAGATCATTCCACTGCCCGAAGAAAGTTATTACATGGATGCTGCACCTGTAGAGCCCCGGTGGTATGATTTTGTCATCGTAACGGGTGCGACCTTCGTTCTCGCAGCCCTCGCCTCCTGGTTACCTGCACGTGTCGCCTCACGCATGGACCCGGTTCGTATTCTGACTTTCGGCAGGTAAGTTTAAAGCTTGCTGAATCTTACCGCTTAGAGGCTTTTCAGGGGTATGATTATATGCGTTCTTCGGGCTTAATCATGCCACCCCATAACTTATGGAGCTCGTCCAGTTACGCCCTATACATCACTGATTCTAAAAGGATAAATCCCCTGGAAAAAAATTTTCAAAAACCATTATTATGATGTACGAAAAGTACTGATTTCAGAGTTATTTTAGATCGAAATTTTCCACCATGTAACAAGAGGAGTTTACAGAGCTATGGGCAAAAAACAGGTCTTTATAATCGGGTTAGATGATTTTAATCTGAAAAAACTTCAAAACACACCTGAAGGCAAGGATTGTGATTTTCATGCAGCACTGACCATCGACGAAATCCGAAACGTCGAACAGTTCAACATTGCTGAATTAAAAGAAAAATGTTTTAAGCGGATTGACGAACACGGTCATATTGATGCCGTAGCCTCATATTTTGATTTTCCGGGGACTATCCTGACCCCTATTATTGCCAATCGCTACAATCTTCCAGGCCCGACTCTTGAAAGTGTAGTCAAGTGCGAGAACAAGTATTGGAGCCGTCTGGAGCAACAAAAGGTTATCGAAGATCACATCCCTCAGTTCAGTGCTTTTGACCCGTTCGACGAGGAAGCTTTTGATAAGCTTGATATGATCACTCCATACTGGATCAAACCGATTAAATCTTTCCGTTCATTTTTGGCTTATCGCATCAATGGCGAGCCTCAGTTCAATGAAAGCGTTGAAGAGATCCAGAAGCACATCGACTACATTTCTGAGCCTTTCAACCAATTCATGCGTGCGGAAGGTCTGCCGAGTGAGCTGAGCGAGATGAAAGAGAGCTGTATCGCTGAAAGCTTGCTTTCCGGTCACATGTGTACCCTCGAAGGTTATGCTTATGAAGATAGCGTTGTTTCCTACGGTATTGTGGACTCCGTACGGGAAGATAACAGTTCTTCGTTCGCACGCTACGAATACCCTTCGGTACTGCCTCAGGAAATTCAGTTCCGTATGGCCGATGTAACCCGCCGCGTTATTCAGCAGATCGGGTTGCGTAACTCACCGTTTAACATTGAGTTTTTCTACAACCAAACAGCTAACGAAGTTTACCTGCTGGAGATCAACCCAAGAATTTCGCAGGCTCACTCCGATATATTCGAAAAAGTTCATGGTATTTCCCACCACTCCATCATGCTGAATCTTGCCCTTGGGAGAAAGCCAAAGCCGCTTGAGTACAAAGGACAGTTCAACAAAGCTGCCAACTTCATGCTCCGAACCTTTGATAACGGGCTCGTCACCAAAGCACCCACCCCGGATGAAATCAAAATTCTCAAAAAGTTTATCCCGGGATTAGAGGTTAAAATCCACGTAAAAGATGGTGTCCACCTGTCCCAACTCAAGGGTCAGGATAGCTACAGCTTTGAGCTGGCGAATATCTTTATTGGAGGGCGCGATCAGCGGGAGTTGGTCGATAAATATCATCAATGTATTGATGGTCTGACCTTTAACATTGAGTACGACGAAGAAGCTCTACTGCAGTAAGCTTCGTCATCCATTACATCATTTTCTTATCAAAGGCCGGAACCGATATGGGTTTCGGCCTTTTTGTATTCAGGCGGCATTGGTAATGAACCCGATCTGCAATTCTCAAAAAGAACATTATTTTACTCGTCGGGTTGAGGGCTTAAGTTCACCCCATAAATATCTATACCAAATAAGTTTATACCATTATGAGCAGTACCGATGAGGGAGACGGGAAGAAAAAGTATCCCATTCTCAATCTGGATGCCTACTCCCCGGAAGAAGTAGCCGACAGAGTTGTAAAAGTTGGTGCAAAGAAAGTCTTACTGCCGAATTCAACGACGTTTATGCTTGGCGTTGTTGCCGGTGGCTTTATATCAATCGGGGTACTCTTTAAGCTGACAACGCTGGCCAACCCGGATATCAGTGACAGTTTGGGTTTGGTAATCGCGCCACTGTTTTATGCGATGGGCTACTTCATGGCATTTACGGCCGGAACTGAAATCTTTACCACGAACAACCTGGCGGTAATGAGCTACGCTTCTCGTAAGGTCACGGGATGGCAGCTCACTGTTAACTGGGTAACCGTACTATTCGCCAATGGCTTAGGAGCGCTGAGTATTGCAGTTATGGTTGTTCTCTCCGGAAAAATATTTGCCTACGATGGCGAACTGGCTGTTTACACGGTGCAGCTTTCGTTTGATAAAATCTCCTATTCACCACTTCAGATGATCTTCCAGGGAGTTCTTGCCAACATCTTAATCTGTTCCGGTGCATGGATAGCTATGGCGGGCCGGTCGGTTACCGATATCTCTTTTGCCTTGTTTTTACCGGTATCAGCCGTATCGGCGATGGGATTCCAGCATGCAGCCGGTAATATGTCGCACATGTTCATCAGCCTTATGGTTTTATCGGATGTCGACACGCCGGAGCTCAGTGGTGATATTTCACTGTTGACGATTTCGCAAAACCTCTCCCTTGTTGCCTTTGGCAATGTTGTCGGAGGAGGCATTTTTATCGGTCTGATCTACTACTTCATTTACTTATACAACAACTGGGATGAATGAAACCACTATCACTTCTCGGAATCCTGTAACTCCTTGCGATACTCGTAATCCAACCCTCTCATGAGACTCACGATCATCAAAAGCATAATAATCGTAAACGGTAGGGCTGCTGTAATGGCCATTTTCTGTAGGGCCTCCAATCCGCCGGCATATAGCAGTACGGATGCCACCACCGAGATGATAACTCCCCAAGTAACTTTTTTATAAGCGGGCGGATACATATTTCCTCCCGTGCTCATCATAGAAAGCACATGGGTGGCCGATGCGCCTGAGGTGACAAAGAAGACAATCAACAGCATCAGAGTTAATATATTGAACAGGATGGTAGCCGGTAAATGCTCAAACATGTAGTATAGCCCCACTTCCACTTCATCCGCTACTTTATCGGCAAAGCCGGACGCCTGATTCAGCTCAATATCAAAACCTGTTCCGCCGAATGCACTGAACCAAAGAAACGTTAAAAGCGCCGGTACGATTAACGCTCCACTGATGAATTCACTGATCGATCTTCCGCGGGAAATACTCGCCACAAAAAGTCCGACAAAGGGAGACCACGAAATCCACCATGCCCAGTAAAAAAAGGTCCAGGACTGCGTCCACTCATAACCGCGGAAAGGATTGGTGGATAAACTCATCGAAACGAAATTCGTAGTGAAATCCGAAATGGACTGCGTCATCACATTCAGGATATACACGGTTGGCCCTACGATTATCACAGCTGCAAGCAGCACAAACACGAAAATGATGTTGGTTTTACTGATGATTTGTATACCACGATCTACCCCGTACAGTGTGGATGCGAGAAACATAACCGTAACCACTCCGATGATCAGCAACTTTAACCCATAACTTGTTTCTACTCCGAATACTTCGCCAATCCCCGAAGTTATCTGCAGTGCCCCCAGTCCAAGAGAGGTTACGATGCCGAAAACGGTAGCAAAAATGGCAAGAACATCAATGATATACCCGGGTGTGGAATAAATGCGCTCACCTATAAGCGGATAAAAACAGCTTGATATCAACGGGGGCATATCTCTTCTGAATGAAAAATAAGCTATACACAAACTCATCGTGATGTAGATCGCCCAGGGATGAATGCTCCAGTGAAAAAAACTGTACTGCATGGCAAATTCAGCAGCTTCGGCAGATTCTTCATCTACATGGTCCGGAGGATTGAGATAGTGGCTCATGGGTTCGGCTACTCCCCAAAACATGATCCCAATGCCCATACCGGCAGCGAATAGCATACTGAACCACCCGAAGTAGGTAAACTGAGGCTTATCCTGTGGCTTACCAAGTTTGATGTTGCCGTATTTACTAAACGCCAGGTAGATACAAAAAATCAAAAACAGAAATGCTGAAATCAGATAAGCCCACCCGAATGTTTCTGTGATTGACTGATCCAGAAAATCAGCGAATTCGTAAAATCGCTCCGGGACGACAATGCCGGGTATTACGAATACAAGAATGACAAAAAAAGCGATTACGAAAACCGCATTATCTTTGAGTTTTTCCATAAGGGTGAGGTTTTACGGGATGATAAAAATGCAGCTGTTGGTACGATGAGGAATATCCTCGGCAGTAGCTCCGAGCACTTTGCTTTTTGCCGATTTGGAACCTTGTTTACCGATCACGATGAGGTTGATTCCATTTCTGGAAGCCTGACGAGCAATTTCTTTACGGGTTGATCCCACCGCTACAATTTCTTCGGTTTGCCTGAAGTAGGTTTGGCAGTAGCGGGATTTTTGCGCTATCCGGTCATTTGTTTCTTCCAATCGTTTTTCGTCGGTAAGAGGATCCGGCGCTCGCTCTCTTACATGCAGGATGTATAGTTTTTCGGCCGTTTTACCAAGGATATCCAGATATTTTTGGTAGCGTGCATCGGGATCGGACAGATCCGTGGCATATAATACTTTTTCCAGATTTTTGGTCTCGCCAAAGAATCCATGATGCTTGTAGATGAAAATGGGATAGTCGCAAAGCCGTAAGATGTCCGAGTCCAGGCTGCCCATCACGGTGCGCTTAATGGCATTTTTCGGCCGCCAGTTAAGCGTAATAAAATCGATCTCAAGCTCTGCCATTAAGCGGTTCACCTCCACCGGCAGCTCCCCGTTTACGAGATGATATTCACAATCCACATCTGATTTTGAGAGTTCGGTCTTAAACTCCTGAAGCTTATTTTCGGCTTCATCTTTTTTAATTGAGGAGTCAGCAAGATTGTGTATCAGGATGATTTTCTTCGTCCCGAACTTTTTAATGAAAGCAATGAGTTTGCTAAGATCCTCCGGAGCTTCTTTCAAATTGACAGGCAACAGTGTTGAATATGACATCATATCAGTATTTAAACATTTGAGGCTTACAACATTACATCTTTACTTTGAAGTTCAAACAATCCGGATAATGAGAAGGCTTTGCAAAATCAGGATTTCCGGCCGGGATCAAGCACCAGAGGATTTTATTATTCCGATAACGCAGAAATTGGTCAAAAGTCAATTTTGGAAAGCGTTCTAATAAGTTGATACCCGGTGCGTTAATCCGTTGATCATTCGATTAACTTCTTTTTTCAATATTATTTCGGGGCTTTTTATCTTCTCTCGGTATTCATTTTATTATCTTTAATTCTTAAGAGAAGACTTTGCAAAAATTCGTGAAAATTTGATTTATTATGGGCGCTCAGACACTATTATCAAAAGCTTTCAACTATATGCGTGAGCCGGTTAGCGGACTCACTCATCTTATCGGCGCACTTCTTTCTGTATTCGGACTCGTTCTCCTTATTCATCGCGGACTCATGACTGAAAGCGGGGTAGTTTTATCCGCACTCGTCATTTTTGGCACCACGCTGATTTTACTCTATACTGCCAGCAGCCTCTACCATCTTCTACCCGTGTCCGAAAAAGGCATCCGAACGCTGCGAAAGTTTGATCACATGATGATTTACGTCCTCATCGCAGGCACGTACACTCCTCTCTGTCTGGTCATCCTGGACGGCCTGTTCGGTTGGTCCCTGCTGATCACCATGTGGGCGTTGACCGCCATCGGTATCATCTTCAAAATATTCTGGTTCAATGCACCGAAGTGGATTTCTTTGGTGATGTATATCGGGATGGGCTGGCTCGGGATTCTGGCTTTCCCGACGCTGTGGAATAACCTGCCGTTAAGCGCGCTGCTTTGGATCCTAATGGGCGGACTGGCTTACACGGTCGGTGCAATTATTTACGGACTCAAAAAACCCGATCCGTTTCCACGAGTTTTCGGGTTTCATGAAATCTGGCATCTGTTTGTGATGGTCGGCAGTTTCTGCCATTTCTGGGTGATGTACAGCTACGTAGCAGTCTGACAAACTGTTACATCAACCCGTTATACATTAAATCGAAACAGCAGTACATCACCGTCTTTGACTTCGTAGTCGCGCCCTTCAGAACGCATCTTGCCTTTATCTCTGGCCGCCGATTCTGAACCACACGACACATAGTCATCAAATTTGATGGTTTCGGCGCGAATAAATCCCCGCTCAAAATCAGTATGAATGGTTCCGGCGGCCTGAGGTGCCTTGAATCCTTCCGGAATAGCCCATGCACGGACTTCCTTGGGTCCGGCTGTGTAGAAGGTGATCAGACCGAGTTTGTGATATGCAGCCTGGATCAACCGATCGAGTCCGGATTTTTCCAAACCGAGATCGCCTAAAAATGAGGCTTTTTCTTCATCGTCAAGTTCGGCGATTTCAGCTTCAATTTTTGCACAGACGACTACGTGTTCGGTTCCTTCTTTGGCGGCATGTTGTGCGACCTTTTGTGCATGCGGATTATCTACACCGTACGGAAGATCTCCTTCATCCACGTTACACACATAAAGTACATCTTTGGCAGACAGCAGCATCAAGTCTTCCCATGCATCACTATGGCCGTTCGCCGGAAACGAACGAGCGGGATTACCTTCTTCCAGATGCTCCTTCAGTTTAATAACCTGATCAATTTTAGCCTGAATCGATTTATCGCCCGACTTAGCTTGCTTGCGAAGCTTTTCCTCTCTTTTCTCTACACTTTCCAGATCTTTGAAAATCAGCTCGCTTTCGATGATCTGAATATCCCGAATGGGATCCACGCCACCTTCAACATGGATGACGTCATCGTCTTCAAAACAGCGCACCATGTGCACGATCAGGTCTACTTCGCGGATATGAGACAAAAACGCATTTCCCTTGCCTTTTCCTTCAGAAGCGCCTTTTACCAACCCGGCAATATCGACAAATTCTATAGCAGTAGGCTGCTTTTGCTCCGGTTGAACGAGTTCATTGAGCTTTTCCAGGCGTTCGTCGGGAACCGGAACAATACCAACGTTCGGGTCAATCGTACAGAAAGGAAAGTTTGCCGCTTCAGCGCCGGCGTTGCTAAGTGCGTTAAATAAACTTGACTTCCCTACATTCGGAAGCCCGACAATACCACATTTAATACTCATGAAACAGGTTTAATCAGTGTTTTGTAATAATAATTTTTCGTGAATTCAGGAAAAGACGTCAAAATCAAAGCTCACAAAGATTTTGAGGTTTTCTCAAAGGAACTTTTCAGTTCCATTCAGATCGTTTCCAGACAATTGTTGGAAAAGACCTTAAACCAACGGGGGCGACGCCCAATTGTTACCTTTAATTCCTCTGATAAGCTCGTAGATTTCAGGCAATCAGTAAGGTCTGGGTCGATCCAGACAATATTGGGAGATGAACTGTTCATCAGGTAAAACGACCGCCGTTAAATAACCCATTCCGGGAAGATTGGGAAATACACATCCGGTATCAATGCCGATCATATGATGAT
>SLJN01000346.1 GCA_007135115.1 Balneolales bacterium | reverse complement strand
CCCATGAATACGAGTTGAAAGACCGTTATGAAGGTGAAACCCGAAACCAGGGGTTTGATGCATCTGATGTGATCTACCTCATTATGCCCGACCGGTTCGCCAACGGGGATCCTTCCATCGATGAAGTTGAAGGTATGATTGAAGGCGTGGATCGCGATGAGCCATTTGCCCGGCACGGCGGAGACCTTCAGGGCATTCAGGATAACCTGGATTATATTGAAGATCTGGGTATGACAGCTATCTGGCTGAATCCGGCTCTTGAAAACGACATGCCATACGACTATGATGAGTTTATCGGCTTTTACCACGGTTACGCCGCTACGGATATGTACAAAATCGACCGGCGTTACGGCTCGAATGAACAATTTCGCGAACTGGTCGATGACGTGCATGACCGCGGGATGAAATTCATCATGGATATGATCCACAACCATGTCGGCACCCACCACTGGTTTATAAAGGACATGCCTTCCGAAGATTGGGTGCATGACAGAGAGGACTACGGCTTAACCAATTACCGCACCAATGCAATCATGGACCCATACAGCTCTGAGGCTGACTACAACTCTCTGGTAAAGGCATGGTTCGTGGATGAGATGCCCGATCTCAACCAGGAAAATCCACTGGTTGCCGATTACCTGATCCAGAACACCCTCTGGTGGATTGAGTACTCCGGAATTGACGGCATCCGGATGGATACGCACCCCTATCCTTACAAAGAGTACATGGCTGAGTGGAGCCGCCGCGTATTGGAAGAATATCCGGATTTCAATATTGTCGGTGAGGTGTGGATGCCCAATGTTCCGACCACCGCGTACTGGCAAACGGGATTCCCAAGTGATGACGGATATGAATCTTATCTACCAAGTGTCACAGATTTTCCATTATACAGCGCCATCACTGCCGCTATCCATGAAGAAGGCGGATGGGATACCGGTATGAATCGCATTTATCTCACCCTCGGTCAGGATTTTCTTTATACCGATCCTCTGGAAAATGTGATTTTCGTGGACAATCACGATCTCGATCGCTATTTCTCCGTTACCGGTGAGGATTACGATAAATTCAAACTCGGCATAACTACGATCATGACCACCCGTGGTATTCCTCAGATCTACTACGGAACGGAGATCCTGAAGAAAGGCGCCGGTCCGGATGCTGAAAAACGCCGAGACTTCCCGGGCGGCTGGGAAGAAGATCCCATCAATGCGTTCACCGAAGAAGGTCGCCGTGAGCTGGGAGAAGACCGTGATCTGCCGGTTGCAGAAGCTCACGAATTTGTAACCAACCTCACCAAATGGCGCAACGAAACTCCTGCCGTCCAGTTCGGTGAAAAAACGCATTTCGTGGCAGACGAAAACGTCTATGTTTACTTTCGCCATGACGAAGATGACGTAGTGATGGTAGTCCTAAACGGAAATGACGAAACTACGACCATCGATACCGATCGCTATTCGGAGTTTCTGGATGATTTCAGCAGTGGCCAGGAAATCATTAGTGGTGAGCAGATCACCAATCTTGATGAACTTGAGCTGGAGCGATTTCAGCCTATGGTTATCGAACTTCAATAAATCAAAAAACCCCTGCCGCAATTTGATCACGGCAGGGGTTTTTACTAATCTTTTCTACGGGTTAATTCCGCGCATCTTTACTCTTATTCGCTTCGCAGGTTTCTGAGTTTTTGCATTTGCCATAAAAATGAAGCGAGTGGGAATCCACTTTGAAGTCAAACATCCCCTCAATAAAGTCTTTGATTTCCTGAATCCGTGGATCGCAAAACTCTTTAACCTCCCCACATTCCTGGCAGATAACATGATCATGCTGCCGATACCCGTAAGCCCGCTCGTAATACGACTGGTTCTTTCCAAATTGATGGCGCTGGACCAGCCCGCATTCCACCAGTAAGTCGAGCGTGTTGTATACCGTTGCTCTGGAAACGCCATAACCTCGGTTTTTCATGCCGAAGTACATGTCATCTGCATCAAAATGACCCTCGGAGCGGTATATTTCTTCCAGCACCATAAACCGCTCGGGTGTCTGGCGGTGGCTGTTTGTTTTCAGATAGTTTCTGAAAATCTCTTTAACTTCGATAATGATGTCTTCGGCAACTGGTGAGGACATGGTGCTCTGATCTTGTTCTACTTCTGATGACAAAAAAACCGGAAGGTCCTTTAAAAAGTCTCTGGATTTATACTTGCGAGTGCATGATACTGTACCTCTGTCTATGTGGATCATATTTAATCCAAGATAGTGGCATTTTCTTACAGACACTATTTAATATAAAGCGAATGAATCTTTTAACAGATATCGTTCATCACAAATAAAAGGTAATGTTTGTCCCGCTATCCGGCAATTGGGATTCGCTCTACATTATCTTAAAATTTAACGACAATATACCTGATTTATGCCTGCTATTGTTGATTTTGAAACCATTCCCGAGCTCTACTACCGGTTAGCCGAGCATTACACAGACACCAATCACACGGCACTCGCATACAAGCCGTCCCCGGATGCCCAATACAAAACCATCTCCTGGCAGGCTTTCCGCGATGATGTAGATGCTCTTTCAGCTCACCTTCTCGATGAAGGATTCCGAAAAGGTGACCGGATTGCCATTCTGAGCGAAAACCGTTACGAATGGGCCGTAATCGATATGGCCATGCAGCAATTGGGAGGAATCAACGTAGCGCTCTATACGAGTTTGCCGGAGGATCAGTGTGAATATATCATTAACAATAGCGGTGCTCATCTGTTTTTCGTCTCCACTGGAATCCAACTTAAAAAGGCACTGAATATCTACCCCAACTGTCCTCAGCTTGGCCGCGTTATTGCAATT
>SLJN01000387.1 GCA_007135115.1 Balneolales bacterium | reverse complement strand
GATTATTGGGATATTTTCCCGTACCTGCCCAGAGAAACCCGCGGTTATGTACCCGGTTTTATCGCTGCTACCATGATAGCTATGAATCCGGAGGAGTTTGGTTTCGACATTGAAACCGAGGTTGAGCCCTATGAATTTAAAGTCGCCGAAGTTGAGGGCTCCATTGACTTAAGCAAACTGGCAGAAGCGGCCGGCATTACTACCCAAAAGCTTCGGGAATACAATCCCGAGCTGCTCCGATGGGCGACCCCTCCGGGGTCGGAGCCATATCCGCTTAAACTGCCGGTCGGAACCAAAGAAAAGTTTGTAGAAAACTACGAGCAGATTCCCGACGAAGACCGCCAGGGAGATATGATTGTCCACACCGTTTCCAGTGGTGAAAGTCTCGGCTCTATCGCCAATCGTTACGGTACATCCGTAGGGAACATTCATCAGGTAAACGAAAATCTGAGTAACATCATCCACCCCGGGCAGCAAATTGCCATACCCGTACGGGAAAGTACCGCATCTGCCATCCGGGCTGATGAACCCTCCGGAGCCCGGACTGCTCAAACCCGGCAGACATCGCAGCCCAGCCAGCAAAGTTCACAACCCGCAAATACTACGGCTGTTCAGTACACGGTGCGGCAGGGTGATACCGTTGGACATATTGCCGAATGGTTTGATACTCAAGCCTGGCGAATTCGCTCCTGGAATAACATCGGCAATACCATTCGTCCCGGGCAAAGCCTGACGCTGTACGTTCCGCAAAACCGGGCGGATCACTACCGAAGAATAAATGATATGAGTTTTGCTGAAAAGCAGGAAATGGCACGCAGCGGCGGCGCTCAATCTGTAGCCCTGGAAGGATCCGGTGATTACGGATCCTATACGGTGAGGACGAATGACAATCTTTCAATCATTGCCAACCGGTTCAATACATCCGTGCAGGAGTTGATGAATATCAATAATTTAAACTCTTCCCGCATTTATGTCGGGCAGACGTTGCGAGTTCCGAACTAATGTTGAGCTAATACAATCTTTATGATACGTGTCCCGCGTTTTTGGTTAACTACCGTTCTGTTTGGCCTTACGGCAATTGTACTTATTGGATTTATCTCATCTTCGGATAGGTATTTCTACATCAAAAAAAACTTCACCATTTTCAGTGAAGTCTACGAAGAAGTCTCTGAGAGCTATGTCAGTGAAGTAGATCCACAAACACTGATGCGAAACGGGATCAATGCAATGCTTGAGTCGCTTGATCCCTATACGGTATTGGTAGATGAAACCGAAAGCCGGCGAATGGATGAAATGACTACCGGCCAATACGCGGGAGTCGGTCTGGAAATTGGAGCTCGCAATGGTAAGCTGGTGGTAATCGCCCCGATAGAAGGGTATTCGGCACACCGTAAGGGAATCCGTGCCGGTGATATCATTGTCGAAATTGATGGCCTTTCTGCCGAAGGAATGAGTTCCGATGACCTTCAGGGGCTCCTCAGAGGAGAACCGGATACCACGGTTGAGCTGATTGTAGAAAGATATGGAATTGATCAGCAACTGGAGTTTGAACTGACTCGCGAAACTATTGAAGTAACTAATGTAAAATACAGCGGCTTTCTTGAACATGAGGGCAGTGAGCGAATAGGGTATATTGTGTTAAACCGCTTTGCACAAAATGCAGCCGAAGAAATCCGGGATGCAATAAATGATATGCAGGAAGAGCAGGAACTTGACGGCCTTGTTCTGGATCTGCGTAATAACCCCGGAGGTTTGTTGAATGAAGCGGTGAATGTGGTAGACCTGTTTGTTGAACCTGGTGTTGAAATTGTATCTACACAAGGCCGGGGAGCTAACGACGATAGTTCGTATGAATCTTCCGATGTACCGGTTTTTGCTGATAAACCACTTGTGGTACTGCAAAACAGCGGAAGCGCGAGTGCTTCTGAAATCGTTACAGGTGCCATTCAGGATCTTGATCGTGGTTTGGTCTTTGGTGAGCGAAGCTTTGGTAAGGGCTTGGTTCAGATTATACGTCCACTTTCCTATAATATGGCACTGAAGATCACTACTTCCAAGTATTACACGCCGAGCGGTCGCTCAATTCAGTCACTGGAATTCGTCGATGAAGAAGATAGCGAACAAGCCGATATTCAAGATGAAGACCGAAATCCTTTTGAAACTCGTTCAGGGCGGACCGTTTATGAGAGCATAGGCATTGAACCCGATATCAAAGTTGAAGAGCCGGAAGAAAGCATGGTAGAACTTACTTTGCTGCAGGAAAGCCGGTATTTCTTTTTTGCCAATCAGTTTTACTCGGAAAATGAAGAGTATACAACCTTGTCCGATGATATTTTCAGTGAGTTTAAAGACTATCTTGAAGAAGAAGGGTTTACATTTCAAACCCGGGGCCAGAAACACTATGATGAATTTGTCTCCAAGCTTGATGATCAGGTTACGGAGCGGGCATCAGTTGAGCTGGCTTCACTTGAAGCGGTAATTTCTGAAGAGCAGGAAAAGCAGTTTGATGAACGAAAGGAAGCGATCCAAGCACGTTTGCATGAGGAGTTGATCTCCCGGTTTGATGGTGAAGACGGAAGGATGAAAGCAGCTATAGAGACCGATCGGGTCATAAATACTACGTTGGAATATCTGACGGATTTGGAAAAATACTACCAGTTATTGGAGGTGGAATGAAGCGTAAGCTTGCCGATCTGCACCTTCATTCTACAGCATCCGACGGAAAACTGGAACCGGCTTCCGTTATAAACCATGCCTTCGAATGTGGTTTGAAGGCGGTTTCATTGACAGATCATGATACAATTAAAGGCCTCCCCGAAGCTGAAATGCAAGCCCGGCAACTTGGCCTGGAGTTTATTAATGGTGTAGAGCTGTCCACCTTTTTTGACGGCAGAGAGTGCCATATTCTGGGCTACGGATTTGATGCCGATGATGAAGACTTATGGAAAGTGTTAAATCATCAGGTCTGCCAGCGAAATGACCGGGCCGGGGCTATGATTGATGAATTGAATAAACTCGGATTTGAGATCACCTTTGATGAAGTCTGGGCTGAGGCGGATAATGCTCCAATAAGCAGGGTTCATATTGCACGGGTGATGCTCGGCAAACGATACTGCGCAACCCAAAATGAAGTGTTCCTGAAATTTCTCGGAAATGACGCCCCGGCGTATGTCCCGTTTGAGTTGATAAATGCCGAAGACGGGATCGCTGCTATTCACCGTGCCGGAGGTGTGGCGATACTGGCCCATCCTTCCAATTACTATTTGTATGAAGATTTGAAAAAACTAATGGATTGGGGCATCGATGGATTTGAGTATATTCATCCCAGCCATAACTATACTCAGCAAATGAAATATTTTAATCATGCCAAAAATTTTGATCTGTTGATTACCGGCGGCTCGGATTTTCACGGATATCTGAACAAAGATTTCATAAATTTGGGCTTGGTGGGTATCGATATAGAACATTATCATAAACTGGCTAAAGAGATCACCCGGCAATCAAAAAATATAGAATTAACCTGATGAAATATTATGAAAGTGATTGAGGGAGCATTAAGCGGGTTTTCAGGAAACGTGGGCATTGTTGCTGCCCGCTGGAACGAATTTATCACCGATCGGTTACTGGATGGCGCCGTACAGCGTCTGCGGCGATTTGGTATCGGTGATGGACAGATTATTACGGCAAGATGTCCGGGTTCGTATGAAATTCCTTTTACTGCACGGCAATTGATAAAACATGCTTCCGTTGAAGGTGTGATCTGTCTGGGAGTAGTTATAAGAGGAGATACTCCACACTTTGACTACGTAGCAGGAGCTGTAAACAGCGGAATCCAGCACCTTAACCTTGAATTTGATAAACCGGTGATTTTCGGTGTGTTAACAACCGATTCGATAGAACAGGCTTTGGAAAGAGCCGGTACCAAAGCCGGAAATAAAGGGGCAGAGGCTGCTGAAGCATTGGTGGAAATGGTTTCACTTTCCGATGCAATTCGTAAATCGGGTTCTTGATAATCGGTATCGGTTATCTGTAAATTAATGGGCTTAAAATTAAACTTGTATCCACTTTGGAAACCGTCACGCTTAACGGAACTACTCAAACCGAGCAAGACTCGCTTATCCAGAAGGAACTCCGGCAAAAAGGTGAGATTCCTCAACACGTAGCCGTCATAATGGACGGCAACGGAAGATGGGCGAAATCACGTGGAGGAGTGCGAATAAAGGGGCATCATGCCGGAGTAGAATCGGTGCGGGATACAGTAGAGGCATGCGCGCAGCTTGGCGTCAAGCACTTGACACTCTATGCATTTTCGACTGAAAACTGGACCCGTCCGCAAAGGGAAGTCAATGCCTTGATGACGTTGTTGGTTCAAACCATTCGAAGCGAAACCAAAAAACTTCACGAAAACGATATCCGACTCACTGCCATTGGTCAGCTCGACCGATTCCCGGCTAAATGCCGGAATCAACTGGCTGAAGCAATTAGATTGACAAAGGGCAATTCCCGTATGGAGTTGTGCCTGGCTTTGAGCTATTCCGGCAGGTGGGATATTACTCAGGCAACTCGCAAAATCAGTGAAAAAGTGGCAAAAGGGCAAATTACCCCTGAGGCTGTAACCGATGAGCTGATAAGCACTCACCTTGTAACTGCCGATAAACCCGACCCCGATTTAATCATAAGGACAAGTGGGGAATTCCGCATAAGTAATTTCCTTCTATGGCAGCTGGCCTATACCGAGTTTTATATCACTAAAACATATTGGCCGGACTTCCGAAGAGATGAATTATACAAAGCCATAGAATGCTTTCAGGGGCGGGAACGGCGTTTCGGCAAAGTGTCGGAACAAATTGTAAGTAACGAAAGCGAAAAATAAACAAGCTAATATCGCATTTACCCGTTACTGTCTCGTAGAAATATTAATTCCCATATAACGTTTTGGTGCACGTGATACGAAGCATAAAAACCACAGGGTGGCTTACAGCCTTATTTATATTCGGATTTTTAACCCCGTTAGCCGGTTCGGCTCAACAGGCCGGCTTTAACCCTGCAGCTTTTCAAAATCAACCCGACACATACTCCATCCTGGGCGTCAATGTGGTGGGTACTGACGACCGGACCGCCGCGTTTGTTGAGTCTACGGCTGAACTCGAAGAGGGTGGGCAGGTTACTATTCCCGGAGAGCAGATACCGGAGGCCATTAAACGCATCCACGAAACCGGTCTGTTTTCTGATGTGAAAATTGTCAAATCAGAAGTGGTTGGCGATGGTGTATACCTTGAAATTCAGGTAACGGAACAACCACGCCTGGACTCGTTCGAACTTAAAGGTGCAAGCCGGTCCGAACGCCGGGATTTACGGGATAAGATGCCGCTTACTACCGGTTTTGCCGTAACGGAGGCTTCTAAACGACAGGCTTTGAGAACGATAAAACGTTATTATGCCGACAAAGGGCACCGCGACGTCAGCGTTGAGATTTCTGAGGAAATGGTCGATGAAGTACGGAACCGGGTTAAACTTGTTTTTGACATTGAAACCGGCCAGCGAATCCAGGTGGGCACTATTGAGTTTGAAGGTAATGAAAACTTCAGCGACCGGCGATTAAGGGGAGCACTCGGAGATCTCAAACAGGATACATGGTGGAGACTTACCCGCCAGCTGTTTACGGAAGATGAATTTGAGGAAGCCAAAGACAATCTGATTGGGTATTACGGGGAAAATGGATTCCTTGATGCCCGTGTGATCGACGATTCGGTATACGTATATGAGCGCCGCCGCGGGCGAAATGCCGTGGGCGTCAAAATTAAGGTGGATGAAGGCCCACAGTATAAAGTGCGGAACATCGAGTGGGAAGGTAACACCGTCTATACCGATGAGCAGCTTACCCAGGCTTTAGGATTGGAAAGCGGGGATGTGATGAACATGACCCAATATCAGCAGAATCTGCATCATAACCAGGATGAGACCGATGTGTACAGTATGTACCACAATGTAGGCTACCTGGCTCTGGGGCTGGAAGATAACATCAGAGTTGTTGGTGAGGATTCGGTAGATCTTCATTTCGATATTGTTGAGGACGAAATATTTTCCATCAGGCAGGTAGAGTTCAGCGGTAATACCAAAACTCACGATAATGTAGTGCGCCGAACGCTGAGAAATGTACCGGGCACCAATTACAGCCGGTCCGCGATTATGAGGTCGGTAAGAGAGTTATCGCATCTGGGATATTTCGTGCCGGAGAACATCGAGCCTGATCTGAATCCGGACATGGAAGCCAAAACGGTGGATATCATCTACCATCTGGATGAGTCCCAGAGTACGGATAACTTTGAGCTCTCCGGTGGTTATGGCGGAGCCGGCCTCGGAGTAATTTTATCCGCCCGGATCAATTTCAATAACTTCTCTGCCGGCAACCTTTTGGACACCAGTACATGGAATCCGCTGCCGAGCGGTGACGGACAACGGGTTTCCATCGGTGCTCAGGTGACCGGACGCGGGTATCAAAGCTATAATTTTAGTTTTCAGGAACCCTGGTTTCGGGGAAAACCTAATTCACTTGGGGTCAGCACTTCCTATAGTCTGTTTCGTGGCGGGGGAGGCGCTTTAGGCAGCCCCACATTCCGGCAGCCCGGAGTATCAACCGGAAGGCAGGAGCAGCTTTCCATGGCCGTCAACTATGGAAGAAGACTTTCTTGGCCGGATGATAACTTCCAGCGAATTTCACGACTTCAGTATCAATACTTTGATGTAGCCGGGTTTGATCAAATATTCGGAGGACAGGATAATATTTTATCCTATAAGGAAACGATTGAGCGAAACTCTCTCGATAATCCGATTGCGCCATCCAGTGGTTCCCGGATCCAGCTTTCCGGTGAATTTGCGCCTCCGCTGCCCGGCTTCTCACAGTTTTATAAAACCGAGTTTAAATATCAGCAGCATAACCGGGTGATTGAGCGTTTGGTCAGTTCATTTGGTATGGAATATGGTTATATGGGCTGGTTCGGAGAAGAAAACCGAAGTCAGTTCCAGCGATATTTTCTCGGTGGTACCGAAATGCAGCACCGGCAAACCTTTACACGGGATAATGTCGACCTGCGGGGATATCCCGGTGGCTTCGACGGCACCATTTCACCGATTGTAGATGGCCAGCAGGTAGGGGGTACCGTATACAACAAAATTTTCGCCGAGTTAAGCTATCCGGCGGTAAATAGTGAGCAAATGCGTTTAATTCCGTATGTATTTGCTGAGGGAGGTAATGCTTTCGATGGTTTTGGTAACTTCCAGCCATTCGATATGAAACGCTCAGCCGGTGTTGGCGCGCGTGTATTTATGCCGATCCTCGGTCTGATCGATATCAGTTACGGGTATCGTTTCGACTCCATCCCGGGCACCAACGTCCAGGCCGGACAGTGGGAGTTTCTGTTTAACATAGGTTCACCATTCTGATCTATGCGCGTCAGCTTGATTTATATCCCTATAGTTCTTACGGTTTTTCTGACAACAATGCCAGGCTGGGCAAGTGCTCAAAGCCTGGCACATATTGATTCAGATTATGTTTTGTCTCAAGTGCCGGAGTATGAAGGAGTGCAGCAAAGACTTGAGACTCTTACGGAAGGTTGGCGTGAAGAAATTAGAGAAAAAGAGCGGGAAATAGAAGAATTGCGCGATGAATTTGAAGCTCGTGAGATTCTGTTCACTCCCGAAGTTCGCGAACAACGCAAAGAAGAAATTGAGGCTAAAGTAAGGGAAAAGGAGCAATTTATTGAATCCATTTACGGGCCGGATGGTGAATACTATCAACAACAGCAGGAGCTGTTGGAACCTATTCAGCAGCAAATACATGAAGCGGTTTTAGAAGTGGCGGATCGGAATAATTACGACTATATTTTTGACCGTTCCGGGGATTACATTTTTTTATATGCTAACCAGTCATTAGACGTTAGTAATGAGGTTCTTCTCGAGATGGGTATCCAGGTTGATGAAGAGGACTTTTAAACATTTCCGAAATAATTCCAAATCACTTATACTTGGCGGATTCGGAACGTAACTCAAAACTACAAGAATATATGAGAATTATATCTTTGATATTGCTTGTGCTCACTATCGGGATTGCCGGCCCGGTTCAGGCGCAATCAATGAAGGTAGGATTTATGGATCCCCAGCGGATTCTGGATCAATTACCCGAGAAGGAAGAAATTGAACGTGAACTTGATGCATTCCTCAACGAAAAAGAACAAGAATTTCAACAGGAAGCCATTGAGTTTCAGAATTTACTCGGGCAATACCAGGAACAGGCCGCAGAAATGTCGGATGCTGAAAATCAGCGATATCAACAACAGCTGCAGGCTATGGAGCAGGAATTACAGCAGCTCCAGTTTCAGATAGAACAAGAGTTTGAACAGCGCAGAAATCAGTTGATGCAACCTTTACTCCAGCAAATGAATGAGCATATTGCCGAAATAGCTGAGCGCAAAAATCTGGATTATGTAATCAATGAAGCTACAGCTCATGGTGAACTTATAGTGCTCCATGCATCCGCCGAAGGTCGCGCCGAATATGAGTTGACCGATGAGGTCCTCGAAAGAATGTTAAACAATAACTAAGAAATCGATGATGAAATCTACTTTATTAATTGCCGGTCTTATTCTTTCAATGGGGCTGTTTTCATCCGAAACCAGCTATGCACAGGATGATGTGCGTATCGGGTATGTTGACCCTCAAACCATCATGATGAGCATGCCGGATATGGCCGCCGTTGAAAGAAGGTTACAAAACTTTATGGAACAGCGGCAGGAAGAGTTTGCCCGAAAAGAGAATGAGTTCCGGCGAGAAGTCGAAGAATACCAGCAGAAGATGGGTGTCATTTCTGAGGAAGCTCAGCGCCAGGAAGAAGAACGACTTGCTGAATTGAATATGGAATTACAGGAATTTCAGCAGAACTTTCAGCTTGATTACCAGGAGCGGCAACAAGAGCTCATTGAACCGTTACTGGATAAAATCCAGGGAGCTATTGATGAGGTAGCTTCCGAACGCGGACTTACCTATGTGCTCAATACCATGACCAGCAACGGAGATTTTATTATCCTCTACGCTTCCGAAGAGGCTCAGCAAAATTACGACATCACTCAGGAAGTAAAACGCCGGCTGGAAGTGGACTGATTAAGTTTGAATTAGCCAAGGCTAAAATATTGAAAAGCACCTGCGGTTACCCGGGGTGCTTTTTTTATTTCGGTATTAATACATGCGTTTTCTTCGATTCCGCACATAGTCTTCGAAAATATATCCACCCAGATTATCAAGTGAGGCATAGTACGCCCGGCCTTTGTTGGCCTCACTCAGTTCACGTACAAAGTTTTGCAGATAAGGATCACTTGCAATCATAAAAGTTGAGATTTTGATATGATCCCGCCGGCACTGTACGGCCGCATCAAGCACCCGGTTGACAATTCGGCGATCCAGCCCGAAACTGTTTTTGTACAGCCGGCCGTTTTCGTACATCGCTGAAGGTTTCCCGTCGGTGATCATAAAAATTTGCTTATTTGCATCTTTACGCCGCATCAAAATGTGTCGGGCAAGTTCCAGACCGGCCAGCGTATTGGTGTGATATGGGCCAACTTTGAGATAGGGAAGGTCTTTTACGGATACCTGCCAGGCATCATTACCAAAGGCGATTACATCAAGACGGTCGCCGGCATATTGCTGCATGATCATTTCAGAAAGTGCCATAGCTACCTGCTTGGCCGGCGTGATGCGATCTTCACCGTAAAGAACCATAGAATGGCTCAGATCAATCATCAAAACCGTAGCATTGGAGGTGTAATGATCCGTTTCATGAACCTGTAAATCATCTTCTTCAAGATGAAAAGAATCCGGTGAGCTATGTCGGAAAGCATTAAGCAGTGTGCCCGTACTATCAAGCCGGCTGAGTTCATCCCCGAATTGCCAGGCACGGGTTTCAGGTTCCCGCTCATGCCCTTTCCCCAGATGCGGGGTTTTGTGATTTCCGACTCCGCCACGTTTCAAACCTCTGAATAATTCTTCAAGGGAACGTTTACGCAGTGAGCGTTCGGTTTTTGCCGTGATGATAACCGTTTCATTTTCCGGGTCGTCCCTGATATATCCCCGTTCCTTCAATTCATCAATAAAATCAGAAATACCAAATTCATTGTCGGTAAGGTTGTATTCGTTATCCAAATCGGTCAGCCACTGAAGGGCTTGCTGAACATCACCATTACTGATCAACAACAATTGCTGGAATAAATCAAAAAGTTTATCAAAAGGGTTTTGATGCCTGGTGTTGAGCTGGTCATCCCATTCAAAATAGCGGAAATGCATAGTTAACAGGAATATTTAAGATGCGGTTTTTTATTATAACGGAACAGCAATGCGCACCATTCTGTGAAAGCATATAGCAGTAGGTAAATGACATTTACGGTGAAAAATGAAGGGGAAAAAGAGGGGAAAACGATTTAAAATATTTTACGTCTAATAAGTAACAAATGGCTTACTTGATATAAAATCAAGGCGAGCCCGTTAATTTTTTAACTGAAGCTGTCAAATATTTACGTAGTGTAAAGCTTAATATAGAATTACCCGATAGCTCCAGAACCATTCGGAGTTATTTTACGTCCAAGGTAACAGAGATTAAAATAATCAGTAATCAATATTAAAAATCCGGTACTCTGCATTTGGCTGGCTAAGTAGTGAGCCGTCTGGCAGAAAAGGCATTAAATAATTGAATATGGATCAATTTATCACGACCGATAGATTCAGGGCAACGGTAGAACTGGTACTGATGGACAAACAGAACCAGCAGCCGATTTTGGAGCAGAGTACATTGTCGGAACAAACCCGTAAAGATCTGAATGACAATCTGGAACAATACTACACGCGCGTAAAACGAACCATTAGCGCTTACATCATCGGTACCGGATTGGATGCCGACGATCTTACTCAGGAGACTTTTTTGAAAGCGTTTCGGAGTATTGACTCATTCGCAGGTGCTTCATCTGTTTACACATGGTTGTATCGAATTGCCAAAAATACCTGCATCGATGCCATGCGCAAACTCAATACCCGCGGTGAAAAGAAAAATGTGGAATTTGATGAAGAACTGGCTGGTCAGGCTGATATGCATACTGATCAGATTCTGGAAAGAGAAAGAG
>SLJN01000256.1 GCA_007135115.1 Balneolales bacterium | reverse complement strand
TCCGTCACTATGCTGAACGGCTTTCTTCTGTTCGGAATTCAGACCCTTGAGCAAATCGGGCGGCGTTTGTGAAGGTTCGTCTTGCTGTAGAACGAACTTTTTCATATTAAAAAGAGAATATCTTAATTAGTATTTGCAAGAAAACTCATAGTATCCTTAAGAATACGTCAGGATCGAGGCGCGGTGTGTATAAAACGGAGTTAACATGCACCTGTTCCGGTCGAGCGGATCGAAGATATTGGCGATTTCTTAGAGGCATTAATTTAGAGATAATTGATATTCAAGATTTACTCTCCGCTTCAATCACACGTTCAAGATCTTTGATATTTTGTTTCATGTTTGTAGAAATAATCTTCCAAATATTTTCATAATCAATTCCAAAGTACTCATGAATAACAAAATTTCTCAATGCATACATCTGTTTCCAGGGCAGATCCGGATATTTTTCTTTAACATTATCAGGAATTCGATTAGCAGCCTCTCCTATCACTTCAAGATTTCTAATTACTGCATCAACAGTAATCTTGCTCTCTTGAAATTCTTTATAACTTAAGTCTTGAATATAGCTTTCAATCCTATACATAGCATCCAACATATCCTGAAGGTAAATAAAATAACTACGTTTCCTCTCTTTCATATAAATATTGTTTGCTTTAGGATTTCATCCCTCAACTGTTGCTTCAATGCGTTACGAGTAACCAAATCAACGGGTTTATCAAGTTTTTGTTCGAGAAACTCTTTCAGATCAAAAAACTCCCAGCCTAATGGTTCTTCGAGTTCTACCAAAATATCGACATCACTTGATTCAAGTTGATTGCCCCGTGCATACGAACCAAAAACACCAATTTTCTTAACACCAAATTTTTCTCTCAGTATTGGTTTTAATTCGATTAGGCGATGTTTTATGTCGGCAGCTTCATTCATTTTAAAACATGCTGGATGCTTGAAGATTGAGTACTGAGCTTTTGAATACCTGCCAGGTCCAGAGACCTGGCAGGTCCTTATTGACTAATCAGATTGTTCAGTAGTTTGTCTGTTTGAGAGCTTAGATTTATAAACCGAGGATATTGCACATTCAAACTTACAAGGTCTGGTGGACCTGGCAGGTGTGCATTATTTCAAATCTTTGAGGATCGTCTGCAGCTTTTCGAGGTTGCTTTCGGTATCGGATTTTTTCTTACGCTCTTTTTCGACCACTTCTTCCGGAGCGTTCTGTACAAATTTGTCGTTGTTGAGCTTACCGTTAATTTGCTTCAGGAATTTTTCCAGCCGGTCAATTTCATCCCGGATGCGCTGCTGCTCTTTCTCGAAGTCGATCAGCCCGGTCAGCGGCACATAGACCTCCGAGGCATCAACTACGGCGGCGGCGCTGGCTTTGGGGCGTTCGGCATCTTTATCTACCGTAACCGAATCCACCCGAAGCAGTTTTTCGAAGGTGTGCTTGTTTTCTTCAAGCTCCTTTTCGGTGGACTGATCTTTTGCCCTGATAATCACATCAATATTCTTATTCTGCGGCACATTCATTTCCGCGCGGATATTGCGGATAGAGGATATCATCTGCTGAATGGTGCTGAATAATTGTACGTCATCCATGTAAACGCTGTTCGGTTTATAGTCCGGCCAGTTGCTGCGGATCAGCGACTGGTCGGGTGTGCGACTACGCATATACTGCCAGATCTCTTCGGTGATAAACGGCATAAACGGATGCAGTAATCTAAGCAATTGTTCAAACATACACACAGCCCGCCCGGCAGTTTGCCGATCCATAGTAGTACCGTATTCCGGTTTGATCAGCTCCAGATACCAATCGCAGAAATCATCCCACACCAGAGAATAAATTTTCATCAACGCTTCGTTAAGCCGGTACCGGGAGAGATCATCATTTACCGCATCTACGGTTTGATGGAAACGGGATACCATCCAGCGGTCTACCAGTGCCTCCGGCTCGGTTTCCAGTTCCGTGGGATATTCAACTCCCTCTTCCATGTGCATGTGCAGGAACCGGAAAGCATTCCATAGCTTATTGGCAAAATTCCGCCCCATCTCAAATTTAGTGGGGTCAAGTTTGATATCCTGCCCCTGTGCGCACAGCACAATCAGGCAATAACGAACCGCATCCGCCCCGTACTGATCGATCATATCCAGCGGATCGATGCCGTTGTTGAGGCTTTTGCTCATTTTCCGGCCGTATTTGTCTTTGACAATGCCGGTCATAAAAATATCCCGGAACGGCGCTTTTTTAGTGAAGTGCAGACCGCCCATCAACATGCGGGAGACCCAGAAAAACAAAATATCGTAGCCGGAAACGAGCAGAGACGTCGGATAAAAATAGCGCATCTCTTCGGTATCATCCGGCCAGCCGAGGGTTGAAAACGGCCACAGCCAGGAAGAAAACCAGGTATCCAGCACATCAGGGTCCTGGACCATACCCTCCTCGGGCTGTTCAATGCTGACGATGTAATCACGGTCGCGATCGATAGAGCCGTCTTCTTTGGTGTAATACCAGACCGGAATCCGATGTCCCCACCAGAGCTGACGCGAGATGACCCAGTCGCGGATGTTTTCCATCCAGCGGTAAAATTCGTTTTGCCAGCGTGGCGGGAAGAATTCAAACTCACCGTTGTCGCAGGCTTTCATCGCTTTTTCGGCCAGCGGTTTCATCTTCACGAACCACTGATCGGAAAGCAGCGGCTCAATCACCGCACCGCTACGGCTCGAAATACCAACCTGATTGGTATACTCTTCGGATTTTTCGATCAGCCCTTCGGCTTCAAGGTCAGCAACGATTTTATCACGAGCATCGAAGCGGTCCATACCGGCATAGGCACCGGATTTTTCATTCAGCGTCGCGTC
>SLJN01000177.1 GCA_007135115.1 Balneolales bacterium | reverse complement strand
ATCGGCCGAGTCGGGGACGACTACGGCCGGCATTTAGATTTTTTATTAGATG
Organism: Balneolales bacterium; assembly: GCA_007135115.1. Lineage (GTDB taxonomy): Bacteria > Bacteroidota > Rhodothermia > Balneolales > Natronogracilivirgulaceae > SLJN01. Next base: position 11,166 of record SLJN01000177.1, on the reverse strand, counting down.
CTTATGTCACATTCTCAACAGTGCCACCGAAGGTGGAATTAGGATCTCGAAACGACAGTACGTGTGGGGTAAACAGCGCGACTTCGTCGCGCGGAAAGGTATCTGAACAGTTAGAGAGTAATGTAAAAGTTGTGCAACACGCACTTTAATCGACGGTTGGAGCGTGGCATCCCATCAAAAAAGGGGCTTTAGCCCCGCAAACGAGCGGCTAAAGCCGCCGGTGTGTGGATGGGGAAATCGGCAAAACCGTCGGTTAAAACCGACGGAAATGGATGAGTTTCAATAAATTAGTGCTGGAGCGAATCATAGGCGTATATTACGTAATAATTCAATAGGCGGCGGAAATGGATGAATCGTATGCCTAAAGCTGATCAATAGTCATGCTAATTGAAGAATTATCCGCAAAAAAGTTCGAAGCGCAGGTCTACAATAGGCGAGTAGTAAATATTTGGTAGCTACTATTTTAATGTCAGAACCCAAACCAACCTGCAAGGTCTAAAAGCACCTTGTAGGTTTTGCCAACCATGAGCATCATTACTGTAATATTACAATGGAACCCAAAACGCCCATCCAATTCAAATAAAACACCATTACCTCCCTGCCAAAATTACATCCTGAATTTAATTGAAGCTCTTGTATTTATGGAGATAATTCAGTAAACCCATCGATAGACCACGTTGCGAAGTAGTGGAATCGTTACCGAACATGGTCGCACTTTGGTAGCACTATGGTCCGAATGAAGTGCCTGTGATGTGAGTTGCTTATTTATGCCGTCAGTGATCACCTATAAAAGCATGACATCTTGGCAACTCAATGGATTTCACATGTTGGATTGGCCCAATTACACGGTGTTTAACCGGGCAAATATGTCCTGCACTAACTCGAACACACAAACAGCCAAACAATCAAACATCTGAACACCCAAACCGCGCAGCCCTCTTAGTGTCCGGCTAAAATCGCATCGAAAAAGGAGTCGATTTCATCTTCCTGTCGGTGGGTTTGCATCTCTTGTTCTTCAGCGGCAGGGAAGAGGATGTTGTTCAGAATTAACCGGTAACCGGGGCTGTTGGGGAACATTTCGAGATCTGTGGGCGGGTCGCCGACGCGGTGGGTGTAATCTTCGGGATCATGGCCGCCGTAGAAGGTGAAGGTGCCTTCACCGTAATTCCCTTGAATGTATTTGGCTTCTTCACGAGCGTGATTTTCCGCCATAATCACTACCTGGTCTTTGATGGTTTCTTTCTGAAATGCCGTGGATTGACCGTAAAACCCTTTAATGCTGCTTACGTGGTTTTGGGTGAGCATCGTCGGAACGGGATCCCATTTGGCTGAAAAGTCAAACAGGGTAAAGAAGTCCATTTCTTCATCAACTTCCTGGAGACGGACTTCGGTTTCTTCAATGTCGATATTGCCGTGTTTGTAGTCGCCGGCATTGAGGTTGACTTCAAAATCTTCAAAAGCGAGAGTCTGTGAATAATCCAGCTGCTCATTGGCATTGGGATCATGCGGGTAGCCGTCGATTTCTTCCGGAATGATGTCAAGACCCTCTGCGGCAAGGGCGATATCAAAAGTGTCGGTGCCTGAGCACATGGCAAAGAGGAATCCGCCACGGCCGATATAATCTTTCATTTCCTGAACAACGGCCAGTTTCAATTCAGCAACCCGCTCAAAACCCAGGTCGGCAGCCATTTCTTCAAGGTCTCGAACCTGACGGATATACCAGGGCTGATTGCGATATGCCCCCCAGAATTTACCATACTGACCCGTGAAATCTTCGTGATGCAGGTGCAGCCAGTCATAATCATCCAGGTCGCCATCGAGGACTTCTTCATTATAAATTACATCATAGGGAACTTCGGCATGGGTGAGCACATTCGTTACGGCATCATCCCAGGGCAGGGTATGATCAGGAGCATAGACGGCAATCTCCGGAGCTTCCTGCAGTTCAATAGCGGCCATATTTACGTTGGGCTGCTCAACTTCCTCTACAATTTGCTGAGCCCGGGTGCTTGAAATTTGTTCGGTGGAAACCCCGCGTACACGGCTTTTACGTTCAAGTTCGTTTTCGTTACGGGCCATGAAACTGCCTCCCCGGTAATTCAACAGCCACTTTCCTTCGTAGCCATCATGAAGATGGTTGTAGATAACCCCGTAGGCTTTCAGGTGTTGGGCCTGATCTTCATCCATGTAGATCAAAATATACCCGCCGCTCTGGGTTGCGGAGCCGGATATGGCAAAGGCTGCAATTACGATGAATAAAAGGTTAACAGCTACTTTCATGATGCTTGTTGTTGCTCTTCAAGTTCACGGATTTTTTCTCTGGCCTGTGAAGCGTAAAACCCATGAGGATATTCCATCAGCAAATCCTCATAGAGATCGATAATTTCTGAGATGCCGTCGGGCATGGCTATATCAAGATCACCTGCTATTTCCGAAAACAGGCTCTGTAGGGTTTCTTCAGCCAGCTGTAGTTCCTCTTCCGCATTATAATCATCCTGATAGATATGATGAGCGAGCCGGGCTTTCTCCCACATGACCTGTTCTTTGGTTGAAGGGTTCAGGTAATCGACAGGAACGTAATCTATCATGGCGTAAGAGGCCGCCGGTGAAGTACGGGCCAGCATACTTATGGAAGCCAACAGCGCTTCGGTATTCAAAGGTGATTGCAGATGATCTTTAAGAAGCTCCTGTAAGTGAGAGCCGGCAGTCTCAAAGTCTCCGGTGTGCAGACTATGCTGTGCGTTGGCAAAAAGTTCAAGTGCCGGCAGGGGTTCATCCTGCTGAACGCCCTCCTGAATCCACAGGCGCAGTTGCAGGGCGTCGTTTGCATAAAATGAAGTGTGCCGGCGCTCCAACTGGCGAAGTTGCATCCGGGCATATTCAAAATCACCATTGAAAAAATCACATAAGCTCAGGAAGTAGGTGGTTTGCTCGGCCATCTCACCAATGTTGAACATGTTGTTGCTTCGAGTGAGAGCAACGCGCGCCCTCGCAAATTCACCCTCGAATATTTTGATTCGCCCTTCCAAATAGTAGCTGTAGGCTTCTATTTCCTCAGAACCTCCCATATCAGCGAGCTTCTCAGCATAGGTGCGGGCTTTGTCCGCATCATGAAGATAGTCCAGCGCCAATTCACTTTGCAGTACCAGAATTTGCCCCATTCGGTCATAGTTCGGATACTCGTCAATCAGTTTTTCGAGTGTTTCAGAGGCTTGTTCATAAAGAGGCTGCAGGCGGTTCGGGTAGGCCTGATTAGTAGAAACCAAATGTCGCGCCCAGTGCTGGTACGTCTGTGCAAGTTCTTCCATGCTTCGTGAGCGCATGTCATGCTCATCCTGCTCAATGTAGTGCTGATAGGCTTCTTCAGCCAATTCAAACTGATGCTCCCCACGCAGATTGCGGGCAAGGTCAAAAACGGCGTACTCGGCTTGTTCCCCGGGGTACTCTTCGATGGATTTAGCTGTGGCCAGGGCACGGTCGTACAATTCGCGTTCGGTATAAAGCCAGGTGAGCAGTTCCCGGTAGATATTCGCGGTGTCGTAATCCGTGCGGTGTTCGTCGACGGCATCTTCAGTCTCGAGAATGGCTACGTCGTAGAGGTCGCGTTCCTCATATCGCATTAACTGACGTTTAATCGTATGTACATAATGACGGTTCTGTTGCACCAGTTCGAGGAATTCCGTCATAGCCTCTTCATACCGGCTATCCGCGAGATAGGCTTCGGCTAACTCATTGACAAACAAAGTGGGGTTGTTACGCTCTTCGCGTGCCATCTCATAAATTTCTATGGCACCTTCGTAATCCCGACGGTCACGCATAGCACGAGCCACTTGCCGGTAAGTGCGCACATCATCGGAATGAGCTCTTACAATATCTTTCCATACTTCGCGGGCTTCTTCTCGCTGACCGTCATAATGATAAAGCTCACCAAGCTGGATTTGTGTGTTCACATCATCTGGTTGCCGAGACAGGCGCTCATGCGTGATTTCAATGGCCTTTTCGAAATCGCGCATGTGAATCAAGGCTTCAATCACATTCTCGTAGATGGGGTGTGATTCCGGCTCTTCTTCGAGCATTTCGTAGAAAATCTCAAAGGCCCGTTCATACTCTCCCTGCCGCATTAACTCATTGGCATAACGGTAATCATCGCTTTGACTCTGTGCGGAAACCGGCTCCAGGAGACCCTGTACCCAAAAGATTCCTGCCAGCAGGACGAGAGTGATAAATCTCATATTTAGTTTGTGTTTGTCGATAGTGGCCTTGGTAAAAAACGCGGTGCAAAGGTTCGTAGTTCACGGAAAAACCTATTGAGCGGAAACCCCACGACATTATAGTAATCACCGTGGATTTCGGAGACAAAAATTGCTCCCCAATCATCCTGAATGCCATAAGCTCCGGCTTTATCCATCGGGCTGCCGGTTGCTATGTAGGCACGGATATCTTCATCTTCCAGAGCGTCGAAGGTGACGTTGGTAATGACGAAAAACTGATGTTTTTGCTGATGCCCGGTATCCACAAGCGTAACTCCGGTGGTAACCTGATGGGTTCGGGAGCTTAAGGTTTTAAGGTAGTCAAAGGCTTCCTGCTCCGATTCCGGTTTATTCAGATACGTATCTTCGAACGAAACGACCGTATCAGCGGCTATAATTAAATGATCCGCAAACTTACCTGCAATGGCATCGGCTTTTCGGGATGATAACTCTAAGGTGTAGGTATCCGGAGTTGTCCAGCGGGTCCGGCTTTCATCAATATCCGCCGGATGTACGATACAGTCCAGGTTAATTTGTTTCATCAGAGCGTGACGGCGCGGGCTGGCAGAAGCTAAAACTATAGAACTCATGGATGGTTATGTCTAAATCGAATTACCAGGAAGGGTGCAGAGGCCAGAGCTATAACAAATGGTTAACCGGCAAAGCAAGTTTAATTAATTGTCATTCCGCTGCTCATCATCCCCATTATCCTCATCTTTTTCATCCTCGTCATCATCAGCTTTTTCTTCATCGTCTTGATCAGCTAATTCATCGAGTTTGACATCTTCTTCCTCTTCCAAGGTGCGGAGAATAACCTGTGGGTCAATGCGATCACGCACAACCCAGGCGTCATCAAATTCCTGCCGGACGATATTGGAAAACCTGAGGGCGTCGGAGCGTTCCAGAAAATCCCCTACGTGCACGCGATAGTTGGGCTGCCGGAAAATCACATAAACCTCCGGCTTGATCTCAAATTCCATCTCTTCCGCCCATTTTTTAAACTTATCCTCGTAATCCTCTGCCTCTGATATGTCTCTGGAAGATGCAATCTGTACTCTGAAACCGGAATTACTGATTCTGCGCTCTTCTTCCTCTTCTTCTTCCAGGTAGGCTTCCGGAATGGTATTCTGAACGGTTGCATACTGATCTCTCAAAGAGCTACGGTAGGATCGGAAATCGATATCAACCTTGGGTTCGGGCAGATCTTTTTCAATTTCTTCGGGCTCTTCTTTTTCAGGATCGGTAAATATCTCTTCGAGATCTCGCTCTTCAGGTTCTTCGGCAACGGGATCTTCCACCTCGGGCTCGTCATTTTCATCATCAGTGACCTCATCGGTTGTACCACAGGCAGATAAAACCGTGACCATCATAAGAAAAGCAATGTAGCGCAGTATCGTAAGAATCATGGATCAGATCCGGATAGGAGTTCGTATTAGAAGTTATACTGTGAAAATACAGCCATCAAAGTTATTTGCTTCATGGCTTCATTGGGTATTTATAACCCTACTAAATTAGCCTTCGTATGAAAATTCTACGTGTCTTAATAAATCGTCAAGATCAAGGTGCGCGAAGTTCCAAAAAGCGCAGTGTACAAGAGCGTACATGAGCATTTTTGGGACGAGAGCAACGCAGATATTGACGTTTTATTAAGACACCTACTAATAACCAACGGGGTGCCAGGTAGTTTTAATTTCCTGAAAATCCAGAATAGTGTAGGGATTTTCGAGTTTTTCCGAACTCCAGTCTTTGGGGTGATCAAAAACCACGCGTTTTACATTCAGTGAGGCATGCTCCTGAATCATTTTTTCCGCATCGGCATCACCGTCGGTATAGTACATGGCGTTGACGTCCATGTGCCGGCTGAGGTGATCCAACAATTCAGAACGATACCCGGTGAGCACATTTATTACACCACCCGGTACATCAGATGAATGTAATACCTCAGTAAACGATGCCGCCGGAAGGGGATAGGTTTCCGAGCTCAGAACAACGGCTGTGTTTCCGCCTACGATGACAGGCGCCAGCACCGATGCAAGACCCAGCAGGGGACTGTCATCCGGAGCAACGATTACAACCACACCGGTCGGTTCGGGCATCGAAAAGTTGAAATGGGAAGATGCCACCGGATTCACAGCACTGAAAACCTGGCTGTATTTATCCGACCATCCGGCGTAGTATAAAATGCGGTCAATGGCGGTTTCAACCTCCGCCTCTGCTTTTTTGTGCTGGATGCCGTATTGTATCAGCTCGTGGCGGAACTGCTCTTTTCGGCCCTCAAGCACCTCGGCAATTCGATAGAGAATCTGCCCGCGATTGAACGGACTTCGTGCTGCCCAGCCACCCCAGGCACCGCGAGCGGTTTTGACCGCATCCCGGACATCCTTGCGGCTTGCCCGGCATACATTGGCGAGATCTTTACCCTGTTTGTTTTGGGTGATGAAATAGCGGCCCGACTCCGAGCGGATGAATTTGCCGCCCGCGTACATTTTGTAAGTTTTCAGAACATCTAAACGCTTAGCCATAGGTATTCAGCAATAATTTCTGGTAATCCGGTTTAATTGATTTTGAGGTAGGGAAGCAGTCCGTGCAATCCACCTTCACGGCCAATGCCGCTTTCCTTATAACCTCCGAATGGGGAAGTGGGATCAAATTTGTTGAACGTGTTCGCCCAGACAACTCCGGCGCGGAGATTCTGACCCATCTGAAAAATCTTGGAGCCTTTATCCGTCCAAATCCCCCCGGAAAGCCCGTAGGGCGTGTTATTAGCTTTTTCAACGGCTTCTTTGGGCGTCCGGAAAGTCTGGATGGCCAGTACCGGTCCGAATATCTCACTTTGAACAATCGAGTGAGATTGAGAGACATTCCGGAAAAGCGTAGGCTTGCACCAATATCCGTTTGATGGCACTTCGGCTGAACTTTGGTGCATCTCGCCTCCTTCTTCCAGTCCTTTTTCAATGAAGTGGTTGATGCGCTCGAGCTGAGATTTCGAGTTGATCGCTCCGATATCGGTGTTCTTATCCAGCGGATCACCCACGATGAGGGTCTCAATACGATCCTTTAGTTTATGATAGACCTTATCGGCAACGCCTTCCTGGACCAGTAGTCTTGATCCGGCACAGCAAACGTGACCCTGATTAAAGAAAATCCCGTTGACGATACCTTCGACGGCCTGATCAAGCGCAGCATCCTCAAAGACAATGTTGGCCGCTTTTCCGCCCAGTTCGAGGGTGTAACCTTTTTTAGTGCCGGCCAGGGATTTTTGGATGAGCTTTCCGACATCGGTAGAACCGGTAAAGGCGATTTTATCAATATCGGGGTGGTTGACAATCTCGGCTCCCGTTTCACCGGCGCCGGATACGATATTGACGGTACCCGGTGGCAGACCGGCATCCTGAATGATTTCCGCCAGTTTGTAGGCCGTCAGGGGAGTGGTCTCCGCAGATTTTATGACTACGGTATTTCCTGTGGCCAATGCCGGAGCAATTTTCCAGGCTGCCATCAGCATGGGGAAGTTCCAGGGGATGATTTGCCCGGCCACACCGTACGGTTTGGGTTCCACACCGGGGACAGCGTACTGAAGTTTATCCGCCCAACCGGCATAGTAGAAGAAGTAGGCTGCTACCAACGGGATGTCGGCATCGCGGGATTCGCGAATCGGTTTTCCACCATCCATCGATTCGATTATGGCGAATTCACGGGCACGCTCCTGAAGCATGCGGGCAATCCGGTAAATGTATTTTCCGCGTTCACGGCCTGAAAGTTTTCCCCAGGTCTTGTTATAAGCATTGCGTGCTGCTTGAACGGCTTTGTCTATATCGGGCTTGGTAGCTTCGGCGACATCGGCAATTTTTTGTTCACTTGCCGGGTTGGTCGTGGCAAAATAGCGGCCTTCTTCCGGTGCCGTAAACTCCCCGTTGATAAACAGGTCGTAGGTTTCCCGGAGTTGGATGTGACCAGAAGACTCTGGAGCGGGGTCGTAATCCCATGCGTTTTTGAAGACCAGGTTTCCGGTTCGTTTTTGGAGTTGCTTTTCTTCCAGCATAATTCTTTAGTCGATCGTGAAATAATCTGCGGATTGATAGTTACCGGTCTGCTGCTTGATGATCTGCATCAACAAGTCGTTGGCCAGAGAGCTGGCACCAAAGCGGAACATGTGGGGATTTAACCAGTCACCGCCGAGCGTTTCATTCACCATAATTAAATAGCGGATGGCGGTTTTGGAATCGCGGATACCACCGGCCGGCTTCATGCCGATTTTTTTGCCGGTTGTGTAGTAAAAATCGCGGATGGCTTCGAGCATCACCAGCGTTACCGGCTGTGTAGCCGCCGGCGATACTTTACCGGTTGAGGTTTTGATGAAATCGGCTCCGGCGTACATCGCAATGTCGCTGGCTTTGCGCACATTTTCGTAGGTTTCCAGCTCGCCGGTTTCCAGGATGACTTTCAAGTGGGCATCACCGCACGCTTCTTTAACGGCAGCGATTTCATCAAAAACCAGATTGTAGTCACCTCGCAGAAAAGCCCAGCGGGAGATGACCATATCAATTTCATCGGCGCCTTCTTGCACGGCGTAGCGGGTATCTTCAAGGCGGCTTTCAAGGGTGTACATACCGCTTGGAAAACCCGTAGCCACACTCGCTACTTGAACTCCTGAGTTTCCAACGGTCTCCCGGGCAACCCGGACCAGATTCGGATACACACAGACCGCGGCAACCGCAGGTATGTCAGTATTCGGATGCGGATGCATGGCTTTGTAGCACATTTGCCGGACTTTGCCGGGTGTATCCATCCCTTCAAGGGTGGTGAGATCCACCATGCTGAGCGCCAGATTCAGCGCACTTAGTTTGGATTCGGTTTTGATGCTCCGCTTGTTGAGCCGATCAACACGTTCTTCAACGCCCACTTTGTCTATGGGTACGGTCTGGGTGAAATCGGGTCGGGGAAGTAATGTGGTGTCCTCTGCCATAAATGTTTCTAAATCATGTAGAACGAACTGCTATTAAAGTGAAGGCTAAAATAGTAATTCAGATCACAATTCTACAGTCTTTAAATTGTGAGAATCTGATGTTGGTTTTGGGCTAATGGGGAGCAGGTGATTTAAGATTGCAAATTGAAGTTTAACATCTGCAATTTGCAATCACTAATCCTCAATCTGCTATCTTTCTGCATTGTTGAGATGGTTGCTACGAATAACCAATGGTACCCGGTGCCAACTTTCCACCTGATTGGAAAGATATCAGATTGATGATAGCAGATTGTAGATTGCAGATGTTTTGGACCCATCCTGAAATAACTCAAACAAAACTACTACATCTCAAACTCAGATTGAGAAATTTCCAAAACAAAAAAGGCTACTCCAAAATCTGATGGAGCAGCCTTTAAAAATATTGGAAGGATTTTCAGCAAGGCTGATTTATCGCAACCCTACTCCCACACCCACATTCAATACCTGATACTCGGCGTAGGTATATTCGGCTGTTACGTGCAGAATGCCGAAGAACCGTAGACGGACACCTGCAAGGGCGCGGATGTCGTTTCGGCCGTCCATATCAACATCGATAGGTTCTTCCTGAGGGTCGATTCGTGTGCGCTCGGGGTCTTCGGGAGTTGGATCAGGCTCAATGAGCGGGTAGGTACCTTCGGTGAGCATGCGCATGTTGGAAGATTCAATTCCAACACCGGCATAAGCTGAGATAAGCGGGAGGTTACGTCCCACAAGAATATTGGCATTCCAGGCTGTGGTAGTCAGTGAAACGGCCTGATCTTCCCACTCAGATGCCGGGAAATCATCGGCATTATGGGGTTCGGTATCGTAGTCGTCGGGAGTCAGGGAGAATCCGTCGTAGGATGCACCGAGTTGTGTAAATCCACCCATCGCCGTGATGGTTACCGGCCATAGGCCACCGCCGGGGATGTACTGGTTGAGCTCGTGCTTTATTCCTCCACCTATTAAGCCAACATCGAAATCACCAAGATCGGGCATAAGACCGGTAGGCAGGTAGCGTACGGCGATTTCGGTATCTCTGATAATTCCGACATTAGCCTGGATCATAGGAGCCGGCACGATGGAGTAACCGGTACCCTGTGGCATGTTAAATCGGCTGGCAACATAATCATCATCACCAAGTACTACTTCCATTTCGGGTCCTGCTTCGGAAGCACCAGCCAGAGTGGGGGTTAAGGTATTGGCTGTGGCAGATTGGTCGGATAGCCGCATGTTATTAAAATCCTGATCTGCGAGATCGAAAGATTGATCCATTTCCGGTACCAAAGCGCCTGCGGCTCTGACATTCACGCTGAAGCCAAGCACTCCGTGAACGGGACCGGTGTTGGTCCACCCTGTATTAAGGTCGGCACCAAAGCCACTTCCAAAAGGGCGCAAATATTCTTTTGCAAGTTTTTCTCCATCGTCAACGCCCCCTTGTATCAGTGAGCCGAACCCGTCTAATTGAGCTTCAGCCTGGTTGGGCTGCAGGAAAAAGAAAACGGTGATTGCGGCCAATGCTAAAAAACGTGAGGCCCTCTTTGTAAAAGAAAATGTCATAATGGTTTCTCCTAACACTTTACAGAAGCAGTAGTTGTTATTGTGATCACACGGTCACAGTTTACGAAAAAATCGGATGAATCGGGTCATCAATGCAATCATAAAGATTCAAGAATGTTGAGGTAAGATTCATATCGTTGGGGGTTAATCAAACCGGCTTCAACTTCTTCGATAACCTTGCAGCCGGGCTCGTGCAGGTGTGTACAATTGTAAAATTTGCAGGATTCCCGCTTTTCTTTCATTTCAGGAAAATATAAAGAAAGTTCTTCTTTGTGAATATTAACCAGGCCAAACTCCCGGATTCCCGGAGTATCAACAAGTTTAGCTCCGTTTGAAAGGCGATGCAACTTTGCGAAAGTCGTGGTATGTTTT
>SLJN01000280.1 GCA_007135115.1 Balneolales bacterium | reverse complement strand
GTAATACAAGAGCTGCTCGGTCATGAAAGCCTTGCAGCAACACAGGTCTATACGCATACCGGTATAGATCATCTAAAAGCAACATACGACAAAGCTCATCCACGGGCTGAGTCAGACTCTACCAACAAAAATTGAAGGAGTACCCATGAATACCCGATTCACCGCAAGACATTTTAATGCAAGTGACCAACTCCAACAGCATGCGATTGCATCCGCTGAAAAGCTTCAGAAATTTTATGATGGCATCATAGATTGCGAAATCGTTCTGCAGCCCAATAAAGATCCGGAACTACCACAACTTGCGGAATTTAATATACGGGTAGCAAAAGACCACCTAAAAGCATCGGAGGCAGCCCCTACGTATGAACAGGCAATAGGCAAAGTCGTGGATAATATGAAACGCCAGCTGCTGAAGTACAAGAACAAAAAGGTTGTAAAAAATTAACGGTATGTCTCAGGCCGATGCAGTACAGCCTATCCCGCGGCGTGAAAGAATTTCAGTCGAAGAACTCATACGGAGGATCCGCCAGCAGTTAAATGTTGAATTAACCCCGTTGGCGGCCTCCGGCGCCGCTTCCAAAAAATTTATCACCGAAGCTGATTTACATCGTCCCGGATTAGCGCTATCCGGGTATGTTGATTTGTTTACCCATCAGCGTATACAGGTTATCGGGAATAGCGAAACTGAATTCATCAATCACCTCAACAATATTGAGCAGATGTGCGCCTCGTTTCGCCATCTGACCAACTTTGACATACCGGTCATATTTCTGACCAACAACAATGAGCTCCCCCACCAGCTTCTCGAGATGGCTGAAGAGGTCGGTATGCCGATTTTCCGTACACCGGTTGAAACCACCAAGTTTATGTTCCTCGTACGGGATTTGCTCGAGGATCGGTTTGCAATGCAGACAATGGTACACGGTTCCATGGTGGATGTATATGGCATTGGTATCATGATAACTGGAAAGTCGGGAATTGGGAAAAGCGAGGTTGCCCTTGACTTGGTTGAGCGCGGTCACCGCTTGGTTGCTGACGATGTGATCATGCTTACCCAGAAAAGCAACATTTTGATGGCATCCGCTACCGAGACCAATAAACATTTCATGGAAATTCGTGGCCTGGGTGTTGTTGATGTCTTTTCGATGTTCGGAATTCGATCCATCAGATACCAAAAGAGGCTTGAGGTCATCTTAGAGCTTTCATACTGGGAGGAACAAAATAATGTTGATCGTACCGGGCTCAACCGTGACGCCCAAACAATTCTCGATGTTCAGCTCCCTGTGATTCATCTGCCTATTACTCCCGGCAAAAACATAACTGTTATTGCAGAAGTTATAGCCATGAATCATCTGCTTTCCCACTATGGTTATGATCCGGCAGAATCATTTCAGGAAAAAATCAGAGAACGGATAAAACATAAAAAAGCTAACATGCCGAGAATCGAACGGGCTGTGGATTATTATGAAGGGGATTTAGAGTAGATATTTTATATCAGGATTTGTAGTTTTTGTAAGATGATCCATTATTGATCAATCTGGGCGATAAAGGACGGCATTGAAAAACTGACTTATAAGTTTTTGGGCAAATGCAAACAAATTGGTATTCAAGTTGTCCTATTAAATATTTCATGGAAGAGTAATCCGGAATTTAACCCCGTGTATTTTGAAGAATTACTATTATTACGATGAGGACCAGTGTCGGTTTTTACCGATACAATACAGCAGGAAAGAGCAAATACTGCATCATACTTCAGTTTTGATTTTTTCAGGTGCTATCTTGTCAATGGTACTCATAAGTTTACTTTCTCTATGGGCCGGCTCCCCTTCTGAAATTGCTCTGCAAGAAGAAAACTCGGTTCTGTATGAACAACTTGCTGAAACACGGGATGTCATTGTCGAGCTTGATGAACAAATCTCAAGCATAACCGAGGTTGATAACGAATTATATCGCTCTATGCTCGGTATCGATCCGTTGCCCGAGGATGAAAGATTAGGCGGTGTCGGCGGAGCCGATATGCATTCGGAATACGATGTATTTCAACAGGAAACTTCCGAATTGCTTCGGTGGACTGCTGAAAATGTGGAAAGCCTCGAGCGACGTATTAATATCCAGAAAGTTAGCTTCAATGAGCTGCAAGAGCACTATAATGAAAACCGGGAAAAAATGGGACACCTTCCCGCTGTAAAACCTGTGAACGGGCAGGTGTTGAGTGGTTTCGGGATGCGTGAGCACCCGGTACTCGGCTACCAACGCCACCATGACGGTGTGGATTTCCGTGCCCGAATCGGTACCCCTATATACGCTACCGGAGATGGAGTTGTACAAGAAGCCGGCAGACGCGGTAATTACGGAATCCGTATTATTATTGATCACGATTACGGCTATCAAACCAAGTATGCTCACCTCAATGAAATTGAAGACGGTATAGAGCCTGGTACGGAAGTTGAACGGGGACAGCAAATTGCCGAAAGTGGCAATACAGGCGTGACTTCAGGTCCTCATCTTCACTACGAGGTCCATCAGAACAACCAACCGGTTGATCCGCTGAATTATTTATTTGCGGACCTTTCTCCTCAGGAATATCGCGAGTATCGAAGAATTGCCGAGGAAAACCCGATGTCGATGGATTAAAATCAGATAAGACATTTTTTCAAAACTAAAAAAGCCGAATATCTCTTTGAGTATTCGGCTTTTTTTATTCAAAAAGTGCTATGAAAAGCTAATACCGATTAGAACGGTAAATCATCATCCTGGCTGTCAAAACCGGTGTCATAGTTGTTGGCAGACTCAGAGGATCCCGCAGAATTCATAGGTTGCTGTTGTGAGCTGGAAGGAGCTCCGCCTCCGGCACCACCTTTAGAATCCAGCATCTGCATACTTGCCGCTTTAATTTC
>SLJN01000278.1 GCA_007135115.1 Balneolales bacterium | reverse complement strand
TCAACCGAACCAACAGAAGATTACTCAGCCCTATTGGAAGATGGTGGCAGGGTTCAATTTGAGTCCTCGATTGATTACGAAGTTGTTCAAGCGCTGCGAAATCGTGGCCATGAGGTGCAGATCGGCGGCGGATTTTACGGCCGGTATCAGGGAATTTTGCTTGATCCAAAACACGGCGTGTACAGAGGGGCATCCGAGTCCCGCGCCGACGGTCAGGCTGCCGGGTATTGATTTTGAAGAGGTTGAGGTTCACGCAAAGATCGCAAAGCTCGCAGAGGTTTTGGAAAGCTTTTATGTTAATTAATCCAAATCTTTGCGCACTTCACGCAAAAGCTTAGCGCCCTTTGCGTGAACCTCTTCTTCCGCCCTTTTCGAGAGAAATAATAAAGGATGAGACTCTATGTTTCGCAAAGTATTCATCGCCCTTGGTGGGTTAATCGGGATTTTGGTGTTGATTATGGTGATCAACGCACTACAGTTTGAATCGCTCCAAATAGAGGATGTGCCGGAATCCACCTATTTCGATTTTGATGAAGAAGGCGCAATTGAACGATTTGCAGAATCGCTTACCTACGAGACCGTATCCCATGAGCCGGGTGAAGTCAATGAAGGTGCATTCATCCAATTCCATAACTTTTTGGAAGCTGCCTTCCCGCAGACCTTTGAAAACCTTGAAGTTGAAACGGTAGGAGACTTCACCTTGCTGTTTACGTGGGAAGGCACCGATGAAGGTCTCGACCCGATTTTACTCACCGCCCATCAGGATGTGGTTCCGATTGAGTCGCCTGATTCCTGGTCGCATCCGCCCTTTGCCGGGGAAGTAGTGGATGGCATCGTCTGGGGTCGAGGTGCCGTTGATAACAAAAATGGAGTCATGGGTCTGCTCGAAGCCGTCGAAACGATGCTCCGGGAAAATTATCAGCCGGAGCGAACGGTGAAACTTGCATTCGGGCATGACGAGGAAGTCGGCGGCATGTACGGCGCCCGAAAAGTCGCTGAGCTTTTGGAAGAGCGGGGCACCGAAGTTGAATTTGTACTTGATGAAGGCGGGTTTATTAATGATGATCAGCTTCCTGTCGATCGCCCCGTTGCGGTAGTGGGAACTGCTGAAAAAGGCATCGCAAGTTTTGAGCTGGTGGTCGAAGGCCGCGGCGGACACAGCTCGATGCCGCCGAGAGAAACCGAAATCGGAATTCTGGCATCAGCGATCAGAAGTATTGAAGATAATCCTTTTCCGGCATCGGTTAGCGGACCTGCGCAGGATTTGTTTCGGTATGTTGGCCCGGAAATGTCTTTTCCTGAGCAGATGATACTTGGAAATTTATGGCTGACCGAGCCTCTTGTAATCCGCATGTTTGAGGGATCACCTGCGACCAACGCCATGCTTCGCACCACAGCTGCACCGACCATGATGAAAGGCAGTGATAAAGACAATGTGATGCCATCCGAGGCAAAAATCGTGGTGAATATGAGAATTATGCCCGGAGAGACCGTGGAGTCGGTAGAAGAAGATTTAAAGCGAAAAATTGATGATGACCGCGTAAACATTCGTCATCACCGCGAATATACCTTTGATCCTTCTCCGGTATCCGAGGCGGGAACGGAGCAATTTGAACTGCTGCAAGAATCCATCATGCAGATCTATCCGGATGTTTACGTATCGCCTTTTCTGATGGTAGCGGCAACCGACGCCCGGCATTATGTAGATTTAAGTGATCACGTTTACCGGTTCATCCCTGCAGATTTAAATGAAGATGAATTTGATGGCTTGCACGCCGTTGATGAGCAACTTCGAAGCGAGGTGTATCTGCGGATGGTAAGGTTTTATCAACAACTCATCATGAATGCAAATTGAGCATCTATTTCAGTGATGGTGCGCCGGGTTGGAACATTGGTGCGTATGCCGGTTCTGGGTGTAGATCACCCCGGATATCATGATGACACCTGAGAATAGCCCGATAAGTCCGAAAGTATTCGTAAGGTTAAAAGTGCTATGGCTGTCGTGTAGAAAAAGCTGTGTAAGGATGATCAGTGATATTCCACCAAGAAAAATGTACAACCGTTTATAGTTTCTATGTTTAAGCCATCGAGGCAGGAAAGCTGCAATACTTAACGGAATGATGGAGAGGATTAAAATCAGCTCAAATGTGGAAGTAAAAAATGTTGCAACAGTGGGAAGCACTAGTATGATGACCGGCATAGCCAGACAGTGCACAAGGCAGATTGAGGAGAGAATAATGGTAAGTTTGGACAGCAGAGATTCTCTGTTTTGAATTTTGAACATCTTGTTTCATAATGGATTGCGACATCAGGTTTTGCAATCCGGGCATAATCCGTGCAGGCGGATTTCCTGTTCTTTGATTACAAAACCTTCTTTTTGTTGTATGGTCACCACATTGTCTTCGCCCTCAACGGGAAAACAATAGATACGGTCACATTTGTTGCATACGAAGTGGGCATGTTGTTCATCGGGTTCGCCATTTTCCGAATGTTCCAGATGAACGGCGTATCGCCAGTTAAGATCTTCCGTGGCAACTTTGTGTGCCAGCCCCTTTTCTTCGAATGCACTAAGGGTCCGGTATAAGGTTACTTTATCAAGTTGAGCATCATCCATGCGCTCTTGTATATCAGAGTGCGAGAGCGCTTCATCAGAGTTGATAAGCACTTGCAGTACCTGCAAACGCGCTTCGGTTACTTTTAAACCGAAGTTTCTGAGTAATTCTTTAAGATGATGACTCATATCAAAAGTAGTTATTATGAAACTAAGTTGCAATTGTTTTATTGTCCAAACTTCATCCCTAAAATAGCAGGTTGAGATAGGTGTATTCAAGTATAATAACGTTTTATTGGTCACACTTTATCATCTACCGGATTTGCTGTTTGTTGAAGCGTAACTGAGCAAAAAACTCAGGTGATTTTCTTCAATTCAAGGTTGCCCGATTTAAGGGAATACGTTAGCTTCTATGCAATTAAAACACCTAAGTTGGATTAATGTTTCACTGGGTGAAATCCGGTTAACGGTTATATTTCAACTAAAAAGAGATTGAGCCATTGAGTAAAAAGATTCGCATTGCCTCCGGTCAGGGTTTTTGGGGTGACCTGCCCGAAGCTCCGGTGAACCAGGTAAAACAAGGCGCTATTGATTACCTGATGATGGATTACCTTGCAGAGGTTACCATGTCCATTATGCAAAAGCAGAAGCTGAAAAACCCGCAAGCCGGATATGCTCGTGACTTTGTGGAGGTCATTCGGCGTATTCTTCCGGAAATTACCCAAAATAAAGTGAAAGTGGTTTCCAATGCCGGCGGTGTCAATCCACACGCCTGTAAAGATGCCATTTTAAAAGCAGCTGAAGAAGAGGGGCTTTCCGGATTTAAAGTTGCCGTAATCGACGGGGATGACATTCTCGACCAGCTTCCGGATTTGGTAAAAGAAGGTCATCAACTTAAAAACATGGATACCGGTAAGCCGGTGAGTGAGGTGATGGATGATCTGGTGAGTGCCAATGTCTATTTCGGTGCTGATCCGGTGGTCAAAGCTTTGGAAGATGGAGCCGATATCATCATCACCGGCCGCGTAACCGATACCGGACTGTGTCTCGGTCCGATGATCTATGAGTTTGGCTGGTCAATGGACGATTACAACAAAATGGCTGCCGGAACAGTCGCCGGTCATATTCTTGAATGTGGCGCCCAAAGCAGTGGTGGTAACTACACGGACTGGCGGGAAATCCAAAACTTCACCGAAATCGGCTTCCCGATTGTTGAAGCAGTCGAAGACGGATCATTTGTCGTCACCAAGCATGAGGGCACCGGCGGCATCGTAAACTTGAAGTCCGTTAAAGAACAGTTGTTGTATGAAATCGGTGATCCTACCGACTATATAACCCCCGACTGTATTGCTGATTTTACCTCCATTCAACTCGAAGATGCCGGTACCAACCGGGTCAAAGTTTCAGGAATTCAGGGACAGGAACCAACTGAGTTCTATAAAATCTCAGCGAGCTACAGCTATGGCTATAAATTATCAGCCACGCTTGTTTATTCCTGGCCCGATGCGCTGGATAAAGCGAAAGCGGCATCCGAAATCTTGTATAATCGTGCCCGAAATCTTAACCTTAAACTCGACGATTATCGCGTGGAGTACGTTGGGTTGAATGGCTGCAACGAGATGCCTATAGAAGAGGTGGAAAATGTAGCAGAAATTAATGAAATTCAGCTGCGTATAAGCGTGGCATCATCCGAAAGAGATGATCTCAACAGACTTGGCAGAGAAGTAGCCCCGTTAATTCTGACCGGACCCAGTTCGGTGACCGGTTTTGCAGGCGGGCGCCCCAAAGCCAGTGATGTGATTGCTTATTGGCCCGCATTAATTAATAAAAATGCATGTACGCCGCGAGTTGAAGTGTTTCAGGCGTAAGTAAGAATAAAAAATCATTTAAACAGACAAATATTTTATGCTAATCGGAATTATTGGAGCCGGAATTGCCGGTCTGACAGCCGGGCGAATATTATCAAAAGCCGGCCACGAAGTGATTGTATTTGAGAAAAGCAGGGGATTCGGTGGCAGAATGGCGACCCGGTATTTCGGTGATGAGCATCAGATTAAAATGGATCATGGAGTGACCTCTTTTACTGCTGATGATCCCGATTGCCAATCCTTCATTAGTGAAATGAAGGATAAAAATCTATTGAAAGAGTGGGGGAAAACCGTTTCGTATTATAACGGTGAAGCTTTTTATAAAGAACATCCGGCCCGGGAGTATCAGCCCTATTACATCGCTCCCAAAGGAATGAATTCCATCGGCAAGTACCTTAGCCGTTGGGTGGATTTTTATCAGGGTGAAACAGTTGGCGGTATCACCTACATCGGCCGGAATCCGCAGAAAAAGCGTTCATGGATGGTTAACCTTGCCACCATCAACGTGTTTGAGGTTGATGCGTTGATCGTAGCTACTCCGGCCACTCAAGCTTATGGGATTATTCAGACGGCACAGGATGAAACACCAGTACGTCAAGCAATTCGCGAAATAGACACCATTCGCTATTCACACAGCTGGGCTCTTATGGCCGGCTATGAAGGGGAGTATAACCCGGATTGGCGGGGTGTAACTTTCAGTAATTCCGCATTGCAATGGATGAGCAATGAAAGCTCCAAGCGGGAAAACGGAGGCGATTCTACACTCGTGATGCAGTCGACGCATGCGTTTGCCAACAAGCATCAGCACAGCGATTCCGAAGTAGTGGCCAGGGAGATGATGAAAGCTGCCGCTCCGGTTACCGGTGACTGGGTTTACTCTCCGAAGTGGCAGGATCTGCACTACTGGAGATTTACGAAGGCGCAAAATCCGCTGAATAAACCCTATATGGAATTCGATAATGATGCTGCACCTTTTGCACTTATCGGCGATTATTTTCAAGGCAGCGATGTGCAGTCATCATACCTGTCCGGAAAAAAGCTGGCTGATGAATGGGTGAAACGATATAAGCCCTGAGGCTTAACTTAATTCGGATCTTTTTAGAGTTTTAATCCGGGCTGACCTATTTTCCGTATATGGAACTAATGGTTTAGTCTATTGGTTTTGATTGAGTATCTTGCTGTTGCTAAACCCTTAGTTTCGATCTTAATTTATGCCCAATATTTTAAATCAGGGAGGCATTGCAAAACCGTCTCCAGAGGTGATTAAAATCAAAAAGATCCCCGGTAGATACCGTTTGATGGTCTACTTCAGTTATAAGAAATAGAGATAAGAGACAACGGGTAAATCCTTAAGTACAAGTAGTCGCTATATAAGTCGTTTTGAAAGATCTGCTCAAATTTAATCACTACTTCCGCAAGTATAAATGGACTATTTTAGTGGGTGTAGTGTTTCTCGTTATCGCCAATTTCTTCCTTGTATGGATCCCCATATTCGTCCGGGAAACCATCGACAATATTGAGCAGATTGCATCCGATACCGATCGTGAACTCCAGGGAATTATGGAGACGATCTTTGCATCGGAAATCGGAGTGACACTCGCTACGTATGCCGGATACATTACGGCCGCGGCGCTGATTTATGGGGTATTGCTGTTTCTTACAAGGCAAACCATAATCGTTGCTTCCCGGAAAATTGAGTACGATATCCGGAATAAGGTATTCGATCACCTTCAAAAACTACCACAAGAGTACTTCAGCAAGAATAAAAGCGGCGACATTTATACCCGAACTACCGAGGATATTGTCAGGCTGAGAGAATACTTCGGACCGGCGTTTATGTATATGGTCAATACATTCTCCCGGGCTGGTATCATCATAACGATTATGTTGATGGTAAACCCGCAGCTCACAATGTGGGCGTTATTGCCATTGCCGTTTCTGACGGCCTTTGCCTATTGGGTGAGCGGTTTTATTCACCGGCGGTCCCATGAAATTCAGCGTCAGTATGCCCGTCTTGCGGGATTGGTTCAGGAAGCGTATTCCAGTAACCGGTTAATCAAAGCCTATAACCGGGAGCGCTATGAGGAAGGGCGCTTTGATGAAGAGAACAAAGAATACCGCAGAAAGAAACTGAAACTGGATGTCATCGAATCCCTGTTTCACCCGAGTTTGAACCTGTTGATCGGCGCCTCCATTGTTTTGGTGATTTGGCAGGGGGGACTGATGGAAATTGCCGGTGTTATCACCGTAGGTAATATAACCGAATTTGTGATTTACGTGACGTATCTGACCTGGCCGGTTGCCTCACTCGGATATACGCTCAACCTGCTTCAGCGTTCGGCAGCATCGGCAAACCGAATTCTGGAATTGTTCAATGAAGAACCCTTTGCCGAAGTTGAAGAAGAAAATAGTACCACGGCACCTGAATCTATTGAGAATATCTCTTTTGAAAATGTTACCTTTACCTATCCCGGTACATCAGAGGCTGCGATTAAACAGGTCTCGATGAGTTTCAAAAAAGGTGAAACCATCGGTATTGTAGGGCGCACAGGAAGTGGGAAAACCTCGTTGGTACAATTATTGCCAAGATTATACGATGTAGACACCGGGGTAATACGGATCAATGGTATTGATATCCGCAATATTCCGGTACAACAGTTGAGGGATAAAATCGGATTTGTGCCTCAGGACATTTTCCTGTTTTCCGATACCATTGCCGAAAACATATCGTTTGGCCAAGTAAGAGCTGAACACAATGAAATAGAGCAAGCGGCAGATCAAGCCGCCGTACTTGAAAATATTCGTGAGTTTGACAAACAATTCGAAACGGTATTAGGTGAACGAGGAATTACATTATCCGGCGGTCAAAAACAACGAACATCTATAGCGCGAGCCTTGATTCGCAAACCTGAAATTCTGATACTCGACGATTCACTCAGCGCAGTTGATACCGAAACCGAACATCGTATCCTCAATCATCTTAAAAACGGTAACAAAAACTCCACTACCTTGATAATCAGCCATAGAATTTCAACTATCCAAAATGCCGACCGCATTTATGTACTTGATGAGGGTAAAATTGCCGAGCAGGGTAGCCATGAAGAACTTCTGGAACGTGACGGTCTGTATGCAGCCATGCATCGCAGACAAATACTTGAAAAAGAACTTGAACAAATTTAATCAACAACCAATAAATCTGGATTTATCTGCTTGAAACGCAGATAAAGCCGTAGTAAACCAAATAGGAGAGCTATGATCATAATGCCACTTGGCGTTGCATCAGCAACCCCTACAGCAACAAGGCATCTTCCTTCGGTAGCCGTTTGGCGGGAAGGAAGCATTTTTTTATTCGACTGTGGTGAAAATACCCAAATGCGAATGCTTCAGGCAGGAATGAAGCGCTCGAAGATCGATTACATCTTCGTTTCGCATCTCGACGGGGATCATTTGTATGGTCTGATGGGGCTACTGACCACTTTTCAGCTTCAACGGCGGGATAAGAAACTCACCATAGTCGGACCCAAACGGATCGATGACTTCGTAAAAAATACGTTGGATATTTGTGATATCGAGCCCACTTATGAAATCGACTATAAACTCATAAGTGATGATCTTGAACATGATATCGTGTTGGATGAAAATGATTTCTTCGTCGAAGCACGTCCGCTGAAACACAGTAAATTCTGTATCGGTTACCGTCTTCAGGAAAAAGACAAGCCGGGTAAGGTGGACGCTGAAAAAGCAGAAGCCATGGGAATTACTGAGGATACTCAGTATAAAGAACTCAAAGCAGGCAATGATGTGACCCTGGATGATGGCTCGGTAGTGAAATCCGCCGATATCGTCGGTGATCCCAGAGAAGGACACAGCTTTACCTACATCACCGATACCGTATTCTGCGAAAATTCTATCCGATTAGCGGAAAAGGCAACGGTCTTGTACCACGAAGCCACCTTCGGACAAAATCTGAAGGATAAAGCCAAAGAGACCGGCCACAGCACAGCACAAGATGCCGCTGTTGTAGCTAAAACCGCGGATGTGAAGCGACTGGTTATCAGTCACTTTTCAGCACGGTATACCAACCAGTTTGTACTGTTGAAAGAAGCGCGTAACGTCTTCGAAGAAACCTGGCTGGCTACAGAGTTGAGACCGATCATGACTGATCCTGAACAGGAAAAAGGCATATTCCGACCACGGGTCGAACTGGTTGATCTCAAGCAAAAGCCGAAGATTCAGAAGAAAAAGCCGATGAAAGGCGGCAAGCGCTTCAAAAAGCGGATTCCTTCAAAAGGACGCGGCCGCCAGAAGTTTCAAAAAGTTCGGGGCGGACCGGGCGGCAGACCGTCCAGATCCGACCGGCCGGATTATCGGGACAGGGATCGTGACCGCGATCGCGACAGAGATAGGGACAGAGACAGAGACCGGGATTATCAGCGGCGCGATACCCGTCGCCGTGATGACCGGCGCGATGATCGCAGGGACGACCGCCGGGATGACCGAAGAGACGATCGCAGAGAAGATCGGGGTAAATCACCTAAACCACGTAAACCAATCCCCATAACCCCTCGAACACCGTTCGATGACATCGACCGACTCTAAGTCCGTAAAGAAAAAACAACAGGCCGGCTCCGGGAGTAATCCGAAGCCGGCCGTTGATACCGGACTTATCAAGAGATTGTGGTTTTATGTAAGGCCGTTTCGATGGTTCTTACTGCTCGCCCTCTTTTTAACTCTTGTCGTAACCTTCCTGGGTCCGTTAAGGCCCTGGCTCACCCAGGTTGCGGTAGACGACTATATTACACCCGGCGACATAGACGGGTTGTTGTGGATCATCGGCATCTATGTGTTGGTCTTGGTCTTGGAAACACTCTTTATGATCGCCATGACCTTCACCACCCGCTGGGTTGGTCAGAATACACTTTACCGGCTGCGGGCATCGGTCTTTGAGAAAATCAACAACCTGCACACCGGCTTTTTCGACAAAAACCCCATCGGCCGGTTGATCACCCGCACAACCAGTGATATCGAGGCGCTCAGTGACCTGCTGTCTTCCGGCGTTGTCAATATTATCGGGGATTTGTTTCGCATTGTGTTCATCATGGCCTTCATGCTGAGCATGAGCTGGGAACTCTCACTGGTAACTTTTCTCACTATTCCCATTCTGATTTATGCGACTTTCTGGTTCAAAGCGAAAGTGCGCGTAGCGTTTTTGGAAGTGCGGGATCAGATTGCGCGACTGCACTCCTTTATTCAGGAGCACATCAGCGGGATGAGCGTTGTGCAGCTTTTCAACCGGGAGCAAAAAGAAGCCGAACGATTTGATCAGATCAACGCCGGCCATAAAAATGCGTACGTTAAAACGATTTTCTATTTTTCCATCTTCTGGCCGATCGTTGAAGTGCTCGCCAGCGTAGCAATGGCACTTGTGGTCTGGTATGGCGGTGCTCAGTTGCTTGCCGGGGATGTGACCTTTGGTATCCTGCTGGCCTTCATCCAGTACGTGCGTCAGTTCTTCATGCCGATACGCGACCTGTCGGATAAATTCAACACCCTGCAGAGTGCCCTTGCCGCCTCCGAACGCATTTTTGCGGTGATGGATGAACCCAACCAGATTCAGAATCCCGCAAATCCGGTCACTCCCCAAGATCGAAAAGGCACCCTCGAATTTGAAAATGTCTGGTTCCGCTACAGGGATGATGAAGATTACGTGATTAAAGATCTGACGCTCAAAGTAAACTCGGGTGATGTCGCTGCCATCGTCGGCGCCACCGGTGCCGGAAAAACCACCATCATCAACTTACTGACCCGGTTTTACGACATCCAGCATGGATCCATCAAAGTGGACGGTGTGGACATTCGCCAGATGGATCTATACGAACTTCGAAGCCGGTTTGCACTCGTGATGCAGGATCACTCCCTGTTTTCCGGAACTGTGATGGAAAACATTACCCTGGGCAATCCGGACATCCCCGAGGAAAAAGTAAAAGAGGCGGCGGAGATGATCGAGGCGCACAAATTCATCGAAAAACTACCGGGCGGCTACGATTTTGTCCTGCGCGAACGCGGCAACTCCCTGTCGATGGGACAACGCCAGCTTATCTGTTTTGTCCGGGCAATGGTCTATGACCCGGATATTCTCATCCTCGACGAGGCCACCTCCAACGTAGACACCGAAACCGAGCAGCTCGTCACTCGCGCACTCTCCCGCCTGATGACCGGCCGCACCTGTATTGTCATTGCCCACCGACTCTCCACCATCCGCTATGCGGACACCATCATTGTGATGCACAAAGCCCGCATCCGCGAGCAGGGCAGCCACGAAGAGCTCATAACTTCGGCAAACGGCATTTATCGCAAGCTGTATGAGATGCAGTATAAGGATCAGGTTGTGGCGCGTGGGTGAGGCATATAGGGGGGGAATGTTTTTGACAAGCTGAGATGAGGCTATCAATTCGGGTGATGGGTTTTTACAAAGTAGAAAACTAAAACGAAAAAGATAATTTAGATTTAATATGACTTTTGCAATCGATATAACTATTTGATAGCCCATGAATTACAATATAAAAAAGAGCTGGAAATTTTATAGGTCATATTTGTAAATCCATTTAAATTCTATTAGCTTGACTTAAGTAATTGATGAATTGCATTCTTCAAAGAGTCACGAGTAACAGGGGTAAATTATGAAAATGGTTGATACACATCGTTGGGTAACAGGACTGATCGCAGGATTGTTTATGATCAGTTTTGCATTTCATGCACAAAAGGTAAAGGCAGATGATCCTCCCGAGCCGCAGATTTGGACTTATGATTTTGGGGATGAGACTGGGGTATTTGATTCAGGAGATGAAACTAATCCGGATTTGTTACCTTTAACACAAGCTGGTGGTGGGGATACAAGGTTGACAATTGGTGGGGCAAATGAAATCAATCTT
>SLJN01000242.1 GCA_007135115.1 Balneolales bacterium | reverse complement strand
TGCCAAGGTCAAAGGATTCCGGGCGTTGCAACGAGGCGTTACAGACACTGAGTTCTTTCTGTTTCGGTTAGCTAAATTGTATGGGTAACTGATGCTGCTCCCCAAAGTTTGTTACTGATCCCCTATACTGAACTGTCTACCAGTTTTTTACAATGCCAACTCAGTTGGCTACTGATGATAAAATCCTTGGTCATTAATGATGCAAATAGACCTTGATATTTTGCATCATTTCTCACAGATTGAGAACAGATGATAGGACATTGAATCAGGCAGAAACAGCTTATTTTATGTTATGTTAGGCCCCATTTCCCGATGATCCAATACTCGTAGCAGTATTTTCAATTTTCCAAAACGAGGGCGGTAATTTGAAAACTTAGCTTCGCCAAATTATTCGAATACGGAACACACTGAATTGGCTTATCAAAATATACTCGATACACATTGTAAAGCCATTGAAACTACAGGCAATAAGTATGATGAACATGTTTTCCTACAGGTTAAATCAACTCCAACACTTCCACTCTTAACGGCTATAAAAGTGATGTATACCCCAAAGGTCTCTACGATTTAATTAAATGGATATACTCACCTTATAAAGTATTTATCTATATTAAGGACGACGATTCTTACCAGAGAACCATTAAAAAATGCGGTTTTTATTTCCGCGACTTGATTAATGGTAATTCCAATAAACCTGATCATTCAGAATCGGGTACGAACAGTTTTACCGATGTACAGCTTTGGCATGATTACATTTATTTTCGTGCAACCTGAATCGGTAAACTAATTTACACCATAAATACAACCAGATATGAGAATTACTACACTATTTATGTGCTTTTTAGCAAGCATATTAATTTCCAATAGTGCGATAGCTCAGGATATTGAAGTTATCGAAGATTTTGAGGGATTTGAACATATCCCTATTAACGAAATGGCGAACGGCTGGATTGAACAGGATGATGATGAAGAATCATTTGAAGTTGTAGAAAATCCAGACCGCGGCGACGCCAATGACTCGGAATACGTACTTCAGTTTAATCGTGCTTATGACGGTGACCCTTGGGCTGGCTTTTGGAGTGATCTTCCGGACGGTGTTGATCTAACAGAAAGAAAATACGTCCACGTGCAACTCTGGAAACCACGTGAAAGCCCCGTACAGTTCAAAGTAGAAGGCGGTGATGAAACCGATGATATCGAAATTGAATCGATAGAACCTCACACTGAAACTGAGGAATGGGTTACTCTTTCATTTGATTTCGAAGAACATGATGCTACGGGTGAATATAGTGTAATATCGTTGATGCCCGACTTTGAGGACCCTGTTGACCTCGAAGATGATTTAGTGATTTACATTGATAATATCGTCCTTAGTGACTCTCCGGAAGATCCCTTCCCTCTTGAAGATGATGATGCCGAACAGCGCATTACCATTGAAGACTTTGAAGACGATGAGTATATCGAGCTTAATGTACAGGCAAACGGCAGTCTTGACTCTGAAGAAGACGCTTTCGAAGTCATCGACAACCCGGCTCCGGATGATGTAAATGACAGTGAGAAAGTACTTCAGTTCAATCGCGCTGCTGACGGAGACCCTTGGGCAGGTTTCTGGAGTGAGCTTCCCGAAGTAATCGATATGACGGATTTTGGTTATATTGAAGTTGACGTTTGGAAACCTCGTGAAAGCCCGGTTCATTTTAAGGTTGAAGGAGGAGAAACAGACGATATAGAAATCGAGCCTATTGAGCCTCAAACCAAAACCGAAGAATGGGAAACCCTCGTCTTTGATTTTGCTGAAGAAGGCGCAACCGGTGAATATCCTATTATAGCACTAATGCCGGATTTCGAAGATCCTTTAGAATTGGATGAAGATATAACCATTTATATCGATAACATCAGGCTCAGCAATACATCTGACAAAGCGACCAGTATTGATGATCCTACTGAAGAACCGGATATCGCTTCAAATATAGAACTGGAGCAAAACTACCCCAACCCGTTTAACCCGGTTACCCAAATTCAGTACAGCATCTCTGAGCACTCCAATGTAACCCTTGAGGTCTACGATGTTCTTGGACGCCACGTGTCAACACTTGTGGACGAAACTCAGAGCCCTGGTCAGTATGAGATAAGTTTCGACGGTAGCGATCTATCAAGTGGTACCTATATTTATCGACTGCAAGCCGGTGATCAAACCCAAAGCAGAACGATGATGCTTGTTAAGTAGCAACTGCTTTAAATCTGTATTACATAAAAAAAGCCGGACTGCATGATTTATGCAGCCCGGCTTTTTTGATTACAGGAAGAATTTGACCCACTTTACTGTCAGAGTTAATAATATCTACTCTTTCATAATAAAGCCATCAAAGTATCGATGAGTAGTACCCCTAAGATGGCTTCTTTAGCAGAACTATGGCGGTAATTACAAGTTTTGCTATTCTTGATTGAACCCTATAGAAGTCTTTTCAGAGCCTTCCTTTTAATTAAATGATATCTGAAACGGTGGGATCAATTTATAAGGAAACCCAGAGCTTCAACGATTTTTTTTGAGAAGCTCCGGGTTGATAATAACGGCTAACGAAGTGTTTGTTCACTTTATCTGTACGAGATATTCAATCGTTCAAGTCCCTCATGAACCTCTTCGCTGGACATGAATAAATCCCATAGTAGCCCGCTTCGATGATTTTCAATCATCACGACTATAGGCCCTTGATCTATAGCAAGGTATCTTTCAGGAAACCAATCTTCTTCGACACTGAAAGCATCATAAAAGCCGTATTTTCCAAACAAACGATCTCCATAAGTGTTATACAAATTCTCCATTAATGCCTGAGACTCTTCTGGTGTATATGGAAATGAAGAAAGTCCTGCAGTTGGAGTTATTACACCGTAATCAGCTTCATTAGGTCTGTGAGCTGCATAACCGTCCAGAGAATAGCTTGCCGTTAAGCCCCAGGTGTTTTCGTCATACCCTTCAAATCCATTTGGGTTTTCAATCGCATATTCTCGTTGAATCAAGGTATGATATCGGTTGTTATCCCAGAAATTTCCGTAGTCATCTTCAAGATCTCTTGGATCGAGCCCGAGATAGGAATAATGCGCCCAAAAAAGAGGTCCACCGTATTGTTCTGCACGATTATGGCGGAATGGCAAAGAATAGCCATACTGCTCATGACCTTCAAACCGAATATCGCCTCCGCGAGCCCAACCTTCGTGGTAAACTTCCGGGTCTATATTATGATCGGGTGAAGCAGCAGCTAAAACATACGTCACGTGGGTTTCATCATAGCCTTCTATTTTATGATCCATTTCCCAGCCGTGATTAGGAGACCAGTGCCAATAAAGAACTTCATCTCCATCCTGAGTAAACCAATCCCACTCAATTTCCTGCCAAAGCTGATCAGCTTGTTGTGCCAGTTCCTGCTCGCGTTCACTACCATCTTTCAAATATTCGCGAAGGGTAATTAATCCCTGAGCCATAAAAGCAGTTTCTACGAGATCAGCCCCATCATCATAATCACCGAAGGATTGAGTTTCTCCGGTTTCACCATCAAGCCAGTGAGGCCACGCACCGTAAAACCGATCTGCATCCTCAAGAAAATTTAGAATTCTTTCAAAACGATCTATGCCCTCTTCACGGCTGATAAAATCACGCTCAATTCCAACTATTAATGCCATCAGGCCGAACCCGGAACCACCTAAAGTAACTACATGTTTATCGTCTTCAGGGTATTCACCATCTACATGAAATCGTTCTCGCGCCATTCCTGAATTAGGTTCGGCACCATCCCAAAAGTACTGAAAAGTGTAGTATTGAACGGTATCTTTTAATGCTTCTCCCGTTAATTCATCGGGATCACCATTAGTGCGTTCTTGCTGCTCACCGCATGCAGAGAAAATAAACCCTGCTGCTATTACAGAAAAAAAAAGGGCTTTAAAAGGCACTGTTTTATTTTGAAATTTCATCATAACTAAAAAATTGATTATTAAGAATTCCAGCTTGAATTATCAAAGCAATTCAAGCTTATCTCTGTTCTATTGTAAACTCTTGACCTTTAACAGCTTCACCATCAATCCATTTGACGGGTACACCTTTGAGAGTTTCCCAACCTTCTTCCAGGGTTAATTTCCAGAAGTGATGATCTGAGCCTTTATCATCAACAAACCACATATCTTCAGGCTCGCCCATATGAGTGCCCCATCCACCTTCACCTATATAAACAACTCCATCTTCATCGATTTCCATATCGCGAATAGGATGTGTTCGTTTCATTCGATGCCCGTGCCCTTCATGGATCAGATCCACTTCATATTCTTCAAATAGCGGAATCCAGTGCTCATGCATCAATGGGCGACCATAGCGTGGTTTTTCCCAGTAATGAGGAGAAGTGGCAAAAGCATTAACGTGATAGTGCCCCATTATCCATGGGCTATCCTGATACTCTGCCAGGGTCTGTTCCAGCCAGTCTCGCTGTTCCCCGGTATGGCTGTCTCGCACTCGATGATTTTCACCTTCGTAATAACCCGTATCTTCGAACCAATTGAGCTCTTCATTGAATGCCGATGTGTGGCCGGTATCAAGCGTAATCAGAGCCAATCCCGGACCGTATTCAAGCGCATAAAACCTTCGCGGATCTGGTAAGTTAAACCGGTTTGCATAAAATGCGGCGTCTGTTTCAAAGTCTCCCATTATCCAGCCTCGCACATCATGGTTTCCCAATGCCGGTACTACAGGCACCCTACGGCCCTCATCGGTAATCATTAGTTCATGCCACTCTTTGAACCATTGATCCCACTCACTTTCAGCCATACCATTCATAACAATATCTCCTGCAATCATGACAAATTCAGGATCAAAGGTTGCTGCAAGCTCGGTCATCTCTTTTCTCTCAGGCGTTTCCGACTGAGTATCGGCACCTGCAATAAATGTAATTTCTCTTTTATCAGCTGGTGCCGTTCGGAAATTAAACGAGTCCGCCTGCTGTCCATCCCTTTCCAGAATCACTTCATAAGTCATTCCAGGTTCAAGATCCGTAAGTTTTACCCTATGCAACCATGCAGCAGTTTCAGCGAAGGTGTACGTTTCCGGTTCTACTGTATGATAATCACCGATATCAGCTTCGTCATCGGATTTTTCAGTATAATACAAGATGTTCTCAGCACCAGTATTTACTATTTCATTCCAATCTATCCGGTCCGGCAATAACTCTTCTTCCAGACCTACTTCATCGGTATAGGTAGACCAATTATTCATTAAAATGCGATATGCAAAATCGGCATCCCTTTCTGTGTAATTCATCACACCCGCTGCCAGATGTGCAAATGCTTCTTCAGGTGAATCATAGCCGGCATCCTGCCACCCATTTTCGAGCAGTTCTTCGCGAATTTCAGTAAACTCAATCTGACCTGCGGCTTGTTCTTCGGCTTTTTCAATTTTATTCATGCCATAAGTTTTGGCATTCGGTTCCTCCGTTCGCCAGGTAATAGTCATGGAGGTTTTGGTATCATCCTGCCACGTTAAGACTATCTCTTCAGGCTCATTAGCTGAAGTGTGATTCTGGATGAACAAAATGGCAAAAAAAATCAGAATAAACGTGAAATAACTCTTCATCATCTTAAAGTTCAAATTACCGTTAGTTATCTTCATTCGACCTCATTCTTATGCCATCAATATAGAATGACTCATGTAATGGCAAGAATACACCGTCTTCCTGAGGTGGCAAATGGGTTTGGAAAAACATGTAGATCCGATATTTCCCGTCGGATTTCAATTCACTCATATGTTCAGGGAGTTCAAAAGATATGGTATTCCAGCCTGATTCGAGGTCGGCTTGAATCCAGGAAATGCCATCAATCCAATCCCATCCATCTGTTTCATCAGCCATACCCACGAAAAAGTCGGTCGGGTTCAACGTATTTTCAGAAGGTCTGTAAACATTAACTTCAACTTTTTTTTGATTAATCCATTTCTCCAATCGCTCACCTGTAAGCTCCAGTTCTAAAGCCGTTTGATCAGAGCTTCCTGAAGGAATCACTTCAACTTTGTGCCCACCCAATCTTTGATTGTCTTCTACTAATGAAAACTGTGCTCCTGAACCATCATTAGCATATTCATTGACTTCTGTTTCATCGGCCATGCTCCAAAGATAAGAATCGGTATCAAAATCCTGCCCATTACACCCCCATAAAAGTGTTATGACAAAGAAGAGCAAAACCATAAAGGGATTCAAGCTGTTATAACTTTTCATAAATACCAATAGCATTTCTGTTGTATGAGATTCAGCAATCTCATACTTATTATCTGATTATTTACGATGAGATAATTGTCGTATAACATCCCTGCAGAGCACCATTAATAGTACTCTGCAGGGGTTATGGAATAAGAATAAAAAAAGCTTATTACTTAATCGTTATCTCACGGTAAAAGAGTCTTCAAGAACCTCTTCGGAGTTCGTGCCGACAAATACCCGAACTTCACCGGGTTCGATACCGTACTCCATATCTTTGTCGTAATAATAGAGCTGCTCTGCATCAAGGTCGAATGTAACAGTACGGGTTTCACCGGGGTCAAGTTCGATTTTTTCAAAATCGCGAAGTTCTTTGACCGGCCTTGTTACACTAGCCACCATTTTCCGTGTATATAGCTGAACTACTTCTTCACCGGTATAATCACCAGTGTTCGTAACTTCCACAGATACCTCTACGGTTCCATCTTTACTGATCTCATCTGAGCCTAATTGTATGTTATCATATCCAAAAGTGGTATAGCTCAAACCGAACCCAAACGGATACAATGGAGAATTCTCTTCATCTATGTATTTGGATGTATACCTTTCATCCGGATCCATGGGTCGACCGGTATTTTTGTGATTATAATAGTACGGCGACATTCCGGTATGTCTTGGATAGGTAACCGGGAGCTTTCCTGCTGGGTTGTAATCACCAAACATGACTTGAGCAATGGCTTCACCTGCTTTTGTACCAAGAAACCAGGTATTCATAATTGCCGGTACGTTTTCTTCAGCCCAATTGATCGTCATCGGACGGCCTGACATGAGCACCATTACTACCGGAGTGCCGGTCTCATGTACGGCTTCAAGCAGTTCTTCCTGTGCACCGGGCAGATCAAGTGAAACACGGCTTGCAGCTTCACCACTCATGTGGCGGCCTTCACCAACTGCAACAACAGCTACATCAGCATCCTCAGCAATCTCAACTGCCTCTTCGATGCCATCAGTGGTATAGTCTTCAAACTCGAGTTCCGTACCTTCTGCGTAGGTAATGTTGGTGTTATCTTCTACATTATTCCTGATCCCTTCCAATAGGGTGATGTTATCTTCATACTCACCCGCAGCTGACCATGAACCGAGTAAATCATACTGATTATCTGCAAGGGGGCCGATTACAGCTATATCATTTACTTCTTCGCGGCTAAGCGGTAAAGTTTGATCTTCGTTTTTCATCAAAACTATAGACCTTTTAGAGATATCAAGAGCCAATTCCAGGAAATCATCACGCATAATGGTTTCTTCTTCCCTGTCATAGTCAGAGTACCGATAGGGATCCTCAAATAGGCCAAGCTTGAATTTCTTTCTTAAAATCCGCTCAACAGCCTGATCTACTTGGTCCTCGGAAATTTTTCCTTCTTCGATTAATCCCGGCAACTCTTCAACATAGTTTATACTCTGCATATCCATATCCACATTGGCATTCATAGCCAACTCGGCTGCATCGGCCTCATCGGCAGCAACACCGTGTTCTATCATTTCAGGGATCGCTGTGTAGTCGGTAACGACAAAACCCTCAAATCCCAGCTCACCTCTGAGAATGTCATTGAACAGAAACTGATTACCGGTTGCCGGAACTCCATCATATTCATTAAATGCCGTCATAACAGTACCGGCACCTGCATCAAGTGCTGCTCTAAATGGTGGAAGGTGGATTTCACGCAACATTCTTTCGGAAATATCAACCGTATTATAATCTCGCCCACCTTCGGCTTCGCTGTAAGCGATATAGTGTTTTGCTGTTGAAAGGATGGTGTTTAAATCCTTCAGATCATCACCTTCAAATCCTTTGACTCTGGCTTCGCCAAAAATTTCATTTAAGAGCGGATCTTCCCCGGCACTTTCTACAATTCTGCCCCAACGTGGATCAGGAGAAACATCAAGCATAGGAGCAAACGTCCAGTGTACACCGGCTGCGGCAGCTTCCTCTGCGGCTACTTGTGAAGCTTCTTTAATTAAATCAGGTTCCCAGGTGGCAGTCTCTCCGATTGGAACCGGGAAGATGGTTTGGTAACCATGGATTACATCAAAACCGAATATCAAGGGGATCCCGAGTCGGGTTTCTTCAACAGCGATGCGCTGAAGATCCCGGGTATGCTCAACGGTAAAGCCGTTAAAAATACCACCCATGTTACCATCGGCAATCATGTCTTGGTAATCATCTTGAAGTGTGGGACCTGTTTCTGTGAATCCACTGCTAAGCAGATTTAACTGGCCAATTTTTTCTTCAAGGGTCATTTCTGCCATCAAAGAGTCAATTTCTTCCTGATAGGGCCGCTGATCCTGTTCGGCTACCTCGCGATCCTGATCATCTTGCTCTGTTGTATTAGTGGTACTGCAAGCATGTATAAAAAATACTGCAAGCAATAAGTATAGGTATGTAAATCTGTTCATAGTAATCGTAAGTTAGCTTAGTCCAATAACTTATTTATGTTTAATCACTGCATTATTCAGCAGCGTTATCTTTAGTGATCTTTTGATCAGTCAAGCCATCCGCCTTCAAAACCGGCCTGCTCAAGCCCTTCTTTTATATAAGGGTTTTCTTTCATGATATCCCAGATGAGCTCTGAACGGTAATTCTCAATCTGAATCAGAATCGGTCCCTGGTCAATGCCAAGGTACTGGTCATTATACCAGCCATCTTCATTTCCGGAACCGACGTTATATGTGAGATTAAATGCATCAAGAAAACCGTATTCGCTGTAGAGATCATCACCAAACTCTTCATAAAAGTGGTGCAATGTCGGGATCGTTATTTGGGGTGCGAATGGTACCGATCCACCAGCTGCTGTTGGCACAATAGTTCCATCGTCATTTACATGGTCAGCACTGGCTCCCCGTGCCCAATATCCACGGAATTCACGCTCTACTCCGTCAATGGTATGGGTCTCGTTTCCCGGTCCATCACTTGCGGTTAATCCCCAAACCAGTTCGTCATAGCCCTCCCATTCTTCAGGGTTATCCATCGCATAACTTCGGTTTGCATAAGTTGCACGCCGGGAGTTTTCAAAATAATCTATACCTCTATTCTGCATATATTCATCCTGAATATCTCTGAAATCCACAAACATGTGAGAATACTGATGGACAAAGAGCGGACTGTAGTTTACATGCTGCTCTCCATAGTATTCCTCCCATAAATAGCTTTCGGTATACATATCCCATGCTTCGGGATCTATAGGATGGGTCGGAGAAGCCAGACCGAGAATGTATAAAATCATTGATTCGTCATAGCCTCGCCAGTCATGTTCAATGAATCCGTCTTCCGGAGTCCACCCCATGCTAACCAATGGAGGATCTGACCGTGAATACATCCACTGCCAATCCATTCGGTGATAGATTGAATCAACTTTTGTTCTAATGGATTCTTCGGTTTCGCTATCGCCATCAAAGTACGTTTGAGACGTGAGCATTCCGGCGAGTAACAGTGCAGTATCAATTGTGGAAACTTCGTTCCGGCCCGCACGCTCACCGGTATTCATATCAAGAAAATGATAAAAGAACCCCCTGTACCCAGAATTTCCATCCGGTTCGGAACCCTGCGGGGCGTTGTAAAAAAAATCTACGGTATTCAATGTACGTTCAGCTGCTTCATCCCGAGAGACGTACCCGCGTTCAACCCCGACGATGTAAGACGAAAGCCCAAACCCTATTGCAGCAATACTTGAAAACGGTGGATTAGGATAACGATCCGGAACCATTCCATTTTGAGGATTCGTCGTTTCCCAGAAAAAGTTGAACGTGTCTTCCTGGAGTTGATCTAAAAATTCATTTTGTTCAGCTGTGGGAAAGTCTTCATCATTACCATTATCATCATCGTCCGGGTCAAGAGAAGAAGTTGAGCTGTCACACGAGGCAAGTATAAAAGTGGTTATTACCAGTGATAGGATTAGCTTCATTTTAAAGCCTTTAAAATACAATTAGAGATTCTAATCTTCAGGGTTGATTGGGGTTATGAGATACTTCCCCGGTAAATACCCTGCCCGCTCAAACTTAGTTTTATACGGGCAGGAATTTACCTAAGGGATCTTACCAGTTCGGGTTTTGTTCTAACTTACCTCCACTGAGGTCAATCTCATCACTGGGGATCGGGTAAAGCTCGTGCTTACCTTCTTCGAAATCTTTGCCGAGTTCCTGCATCCGCTCAGCGGCATTACCCTGTCTCACGAGATCAAACCAGCGTTTTTGTTCCATGGCAAGTTCCATTCGGCGTTCTTGCCAAATAGCTTCCAGTAGATCCTGACCAGAAGCTGTTACATCGGGTAGTAATTCACTTACTTCAACATCAAACTGAAGCTCTTCTGTACTTGTTTCCCTTTGATTACCAACAACCTCCTGAGTTGCTCTGGTTACATCAACTGAAATAGTTTCACCTTCGCTATGGGATTCAAGTACTTCAACATATTCATCTTGATCAGAAATCTCATCACCATCTACAGCGGTGATGATATCGATACTTTCGATAAGTGCTCCATCATATTGAAATCCTTCGAAACCAGCCTCATCAGCGGTGCTTTCCGGACTAACATATCGAACAATCATGTCGGAAGCGGGGAGATCAGCATCGCTCAAAAAATCACGTACATCACCAGCCAGGTTTTCCGGCTGAATGCCCAATGTCACAGAGCGATTACCACGAGCACGCTCTCTGACCTGATTCAAATAATCACGAGCATCTCCTTCATTTCCGTTCTGAAAAGCAGATTCAGCCGCTATCAGGACAATGTCAGAATAACGCATTCTTCGTATATTTACGGGACCATCTCCACGACCTCCGGGGTGATCTGAAGGCGCGAACGCTTTTTGATTATAGCGCTCATCAACCATATTGGAGTTTTCTTCGACCACCGTTCCGGTTCCGTCCGGAAGTTCTTGCCAAACATACAGAATGGTTGCTTGCTGCCTGGGGTCACCTGGTTCAAAATTATCCTCTAAATCGAAAGAAGGTCTGTTAAATCCCCAACCGAGATTAGGACTTCCGCGAACGCCCTGTACTTCTGCATATTGGGAACCTCCTTCACCGTCATCTCTGGCTGTATTTTGGACTTCAAAAAGTGATTCCCTTGA
>SLJN01000102.1 GCA_007135115.1 Balneolales bacterium | reverse complement strand
TCGGATTATCGAAACAGCTTGCCCCATTATGAAATGAGCAAAAACAAAATCAGCCTGGATGGTCTGGATCCGGACCAGGTAATCGCCCGGATCAAAGATCACTTTGCTGATGAAAAGCTTTCAACCACCGACGGACTCAAAATTGATTTTGAGGAAGGCTGGGTTCATTTGCGTAAATCCAACACCGAGCCCATAATGCGTGTCTACTCGGAAGCACCTAATACGGAGCTTGCAAACGAGCTTGCCGACAGAGTTAAAAATTTAGTATAGTTGGATAGATGCTATTTCAATGAATTCAGCAAGTTTAAATCCCGGTTTGGCAATAGTTGATGGAAAAAATATCTTTGCTTACCGTGATTTTTGAGTTGCGGTAACTTCAGTAGTGTTCTTTAAAACTAAAGCACTCAAAACAATCATACATGGCAGTCGCAATCTGTCTATTCTTACTTACGGGGCAAAAAGCATTTATTTATGGAAACAGATGAAATGTTAAAAACTCTTTATAAAGACCGGCACAACTCCATTGTGCATGATCATGAACTGGATTTTATCGAGTCGATGTATACCAAGATTGTATACAGTGGACGCGACCCCGAGCCATCTGAGATACAATCGATAAAGAAATTATTTCAAATTTATATGACACGAAAAATGAAACAACAGGGTATGTAGCTGTTTCATCAACAAAAACCCCGTTAATTACTCCTTAAACATTACAATCACACTACCTTCATGCTTGAATCAATGACCGGCTTCGGCAGAGCCGAATACAATAATAATGGTATCCGTGCACTTGCTGAGGTAAGATCGGTTAACTATCGCTATACGGAAACTTCTTTTCGACTCCCCCAGCAAATCAATAATTATGAATCCAAGCTGAAAGAAACGGTGCTGCGCCATATCGAGCGTGGCAAACTGAATATTACAATTGA
Organism: Balneolales bacterium; assembly: GCA_007135115.1. Classification (GTDB taxonomy): domain Bacteria; phylum Bacteroidota; class Rhodothermia; order Balneolales; family Natronogracilivirgulaceae; genus SLJN01. The sequence goes on along the minus strand of SLJN01000102.1, from coordinate 1,980 downwards.
GCTGGAGCTGGAAGATGAAAAACTATTTAATGTAGAGCTCAACGCGCCTGCTGCAACAGCCTATAAAAACCTGCTTGATGAGCTAAACACTAAAGCCGGGCTCAACGACCAGGTAAAAATTGAGCACCTGATTCAGTTCAAAGATATCTTCAGCAGCCGCGATATTTCTGAAGAAGAGCTCGAACGACTCGTAGGAGCGGCGGAATCTGCTTTGGACCGTGCCTGCAAAGAACTCTCTGAAATGCGCATCAAAGAGGGGGAGCGACTCAAGACCGACTTGTTGGAACGAATCGATCAAGTTGCAGATCACCGGGATAAGATTGCTGAATTGGCTGAAAAACGGGTTCCTGAAGCAAAGCAAAAACTTCAAACGCGCCTTGACCAACTGCTTGAAGACCCCGGAAAAATAGATCACGAGCGATTGGATCAAGAGATTGCACTCCTGGCCGACCGGTTGGATATCAGCGAAGAATTGGTTCGCCTGGAATCGCACCTTCATTTCTTCCGGCAAAGTTCGGAAGCCAAAAAATCGGCAGGTCGCAAATTAAACTTCCTCACTCAGGAAATTCATCGGGAAGTAAACACAATCGGCTCAAAAGCCGGTAATGCTGAGATTTCTCATCATGTGGTAGAAATCAAAGAGATTCTGGAAAACATTCGCGAACAAGTTCAGAACATTGCCTGATCCTAAACTCATTGTCATTGTTGCTCCCAGCGGAGCAGGCAAAACCACGATTGCCCGCAAACTGGTTGCCGAGTTTAACCATATCAGGTTTTCTGTTTCTGCGACTACCCGTCCGCCAAGATCTTACGAAAGAGACGGAGTCGATTACTATTTTCTTACACCGGATGAGTTTCAACATAAAATTGATGTTGGCGAATTTCTGGAATGGGAAGAAGTGTTTAATAACTATCGCTATGGCACGCTCAGATCCGTAATTGAAAAGCAGATTAAAGATGGTTATTTTCCTTTGCTTGATGTGGAGGTGAACGGCGCCTTGAATATTAAAGAACAATTCGGCGATCGATGCATTAGCTTTTTTATTCAACCTCCATCGCTTGAGATCCTCAGGGATCGGTTGACCAGCAGAGGTACCGAAACAGAGCAAAGTATTGCTTATCGCCTCAACCGGGCTGAAAAAGAGCTCAAACTGGCCGACCGCTTTGATCATGTCATCGTCAATGATGATCTGGATCGAGCTTACGAAGAAATTAAATCCATACTTACACCGTTTGTTCTGAATAATCAGACCAACCATTAACAAATACCAATATGCCGGTTAAAACGCTGAACGTAGAAAATTATCAACAAGCCACGGGCAACCTTTACGAAGCTATCGTAATCATGTCCAAACGAGCACGACAAATTTCGGCCCGTGAAAAAATGGAACTGGACGAAAAACTGAAGTATTTCGAAGGCTTCGAAGAAGAAGAAGAGTTTCAGTTCAACGAAGAACAAGAGGCCATATCTAAAGAGTACGAGATTCGTGCTCATGCTACTCAGCGGTCAATTCAGGAAATGGCTGATGATGAAGTATATTATCGCAAGCCCGACCAACAGGATGGCTGATAAGCCATGTTATCAGGGAAAAAAATCCTTCTTGGTATCACCGGTGGAATAGCCGCCTACAAATCCGCCGACTTACTTCGACTGTATCAAAAAGCGGGAGCAGAAGTCCGGGTTACGATGACCCCTTCTGCTACCCGCTTTGTTGGTTCTGAAACCTTTGCTGCTCTCAGTCGAAACGACGTTGCCGTCTCCGTTTTCGAAAATTCGGAGGACCCCTCTGACTGGATTCGCCACATCCACTGGTCTGAGTGGGCCGACGTATTCGTAATTGCACCATGTACCGCAAATACACTCGCGAAAATTGTACATGGGTTTTCCGATAACATGCTCACTTCAATGGTATCGGCTGCCCGGTGTCTGGTGATAATCTGTCCCACCATGGACGGCGAGATGTACCACTCCCCTGCTGT
>SLJN01000101.1 GCA_007135115.1 Balneolales bacterium | reverse complement strand
GCCCCTATGCTGCCACGACCGGAATGATCTGATAGTGAAGAGAATATTTCCGGCTCCATATCCGCAATGAGACACCGGCCCTGCCTTAGAAAATAAACATTCTCATCAACCAGTTTGATCAGAGCTTCCCGGTAAATATTGTTATCGCCCTCAGAAAACGAAGCTTGTGGCAATGCTGTCATATAGATGATAAAGTTAAGAGGGACTGTTCATAGAGTTACATGATTTACACTATTCGATCCGGGTTACTTACATCCGGCAACGGGCCCCGGTATCCGAATAAAGTTTTAATCACACGAACCAGAAACGGGGATTGGTTCTGCACATACCATTGATCGGAAACCCGGCGGCCACCCAATAAGAAGGTAGGGTAGGGAAAGATGGTGTCGGCGATGTTTTTCATCGTCACACCGTTGCGCATGGCCATGGCATATTGGCTGACGATTTCACCGGCATTCGTGCCTACGGCATCAATCCCGAGAATTTTGCCGCTCATGGGCTTGCCGTAAACCCGTATCCATCCTTCGGTTTCGGACTCGGTGATCGCTCTGTCCATTTTGGTATAGGGGAAACGGTATACTTTGTAGGAGATATTTTTCCCCTTCAGCTCCTGTTCCGTCATACCGGCATGACCCACTTCGGGATCAGTGAAGGTTACCCAGGGCACAAAGTTTTTTTCAATTTTCATGGGGAACTTCAACAGTGCATTGGACACAGCTACCTTGGCCATGTGATCCGACATGTGAGTGAACTGATATCGACCGGTTATATCACCGGCGGCAAAAATATGGCGCTTATTGGTCCGGCATTTATCATTAACCTGAATACCTTTTGCAGGGTCGTACTGTAAACCTGCTTTGTCCAGTCCCAATCCTGAAATATTTGGTCGTCGTCCTGCAGCGATCAATATTTGATCGACTTCAAGAGTGGTAGTTTCACCCTGTTTGTTTTCTATGTGCAGTTTTTTTGAAGATCCGTCTTCTTCAACCTTATTTACTTTGCTGTTCCATATATACCGGATGCCCTCGTGTTCCATTTGTTGTTGGAGGATACCGGTAACTTCGGGGTTATCTCGCGGTAACACCCGGTCAAGCATATCGACGACAGTTACTTCAGCTCCAAGTCTGCGGAAACTTTGAGCCATCTCCGAACCAATAGGGCCCGCGCCGACTACAGCAAGCTTTTGAGGAAAATCATCCAGATCGAACAGGTTTTCATTGGTCAGATAGGAAACCTGTTCGATACCTTCAATTGGAGGTACCATCGCACTGCTACCCGTAGCGATCAGAAATTTGCGGGATGTAACCTGTTCTTCGGAGCCATCCTCCTTATGGAGATTTATCGTATGAGCATCTACAAAAGAGGCTTTGGCGTGGCGAACGTCAATGCCGAGTTCTTCAAAGATTTCGGGGCGGTCGGCATCATCGTAAACTTCCTGGCGAACATTGTGTATATGTTCACGAACAGATTTCCAGTTGAAATCCGGTTTGATATTATTCAACCCAAACTGAGAACCATTAGCAGAGTGATGGGCAACTTTCGCCGCTTTGATCAGGATCTTGCTGGGAATACACCCGTACCAGGTGCAGTCGCCACCGAGCTTGTGGGACTCAACCAGCATGGTTTTCGCACCAACACTTACGGCTACTCCGGCACCGGTTAAACCGGCAGCACCTCCGCCGATTACGACCAGATCATATTGTTTTTTCATCTGTCAGTTTTGGCATTCAATGTTTAAATACTTTCCGCAAAGTTTCTCCTTTGCTAAGTGTAGGCAATTTCTATCAGGTTACAAGCAAGCTATATGATAGCTCATAACGGTAAGTAGGGATATGGGGTTTCAGGAACGAAATCCCGGTAAAGCCGCTTCGGTTTTAAAATCTCCAGGATGTTTTATTCAACTGACTTAATCAAATGAAAGTAACTGCAAATTTGCGACACAGATCATGAACTATTCCTCTTCCGATGCGGCAAATCCGGGCTCAGATAGCGAATATGTGTTTTAGCTCACGGGTCTTAACCCATTCAACCCAAAGTTGGGAGACGCTCAATGACACTGTGATAGACGGGAAATCCTACTCAGCAGTCACTCATCAAAATTTAGGTATTGACGGTAATGTATCTCTGGATAATAATGGCGGATTTGCATCTGCCCGTAGCTAATGTCGCATTAACCTGCATGGTTACCGGAATTCGTTTGCGGGTAACCGGTAATGGCCAGCGATACTGCTTCCTGATAAAAACATTCCATAAAAGTGAGTTGCAAGCATTTTCATACGAAGCTTGTTTTGATGCGCTTGAACAGAATATTGATTACAGCGAATTTTAACACCCACAACCGGTTTGTCAACCTACCCTTCCGTCTTTTTGAACCGGTTTATCGGGGCAGAATAGTCGTGGACGCTCCCGATCTCGATCCGTCTGAAAATGGAGAAATAGCATTTTGATCAAAGGTCAACACGAGGAACCATTCAAAATATTGGTGTATGCCATTGACGGATGGATTTAAAGGCGTGGTGCCCTGTACCGACGCAGAAGGTCGGGAGATATTCGCGGATTAAAACGGATTTCTTTTGATCTGAACATGGGCAAAGAAAAACGTTCTTTAAGGATCTCCTGTTAATAGTACACCTCGGGTATAGGCGGGATGTAGCCAAGCGCTCTCTCAAAAATACCACCCAAGCTGAGATCAGAATCACATTAATTCAAAAAGTATTTATCATGCCATTATCAACCGGAGATATTGCACCGGACTTTTCACTGCCCGATCATAAAGGGGAAACCGTAAGTTTATCACATATTTTGAAAGACGGACCGGTGGTCATCTTCTTTTATCCCAAAGATGAAACGCCCGGTTGCACCAAACAGGCTTGTTCATTTCGGGATCATTACGAGCGCCTGGTTGAAGAAGG
>SLJN01000392.1 GCA_007135115.1 Balneolales bacterium | reverse complement strand
TCCCCGCAGGGATCTATTTCTGCCGGAAGGTCATTCAGAAAACGTTCATCATACTCCCGACCGGCGAATGCATCCTCCAATTTGGTCCCGTTTACGACGATCACTTTAGATCTGTAGCCCTGATGTATGAAGTAATTCGATAGATCGCGTGTATCCTGCTTCCAAAGCGGATAAACCCCGTCCAGGTCGCATGCTGAAAGCATTTGTTCGCGGTATTTTTTGAGATCTTCCAGAAAAATATCGCCGTAAGCAATCGCCTCTATGCCTTCCGATTTGAGCTTATTCATCGATCGCTGCGTCTCATGCTCATAAATGTCGTAGTCCACTTCCTTCGGCAACCGGACAACCTCCAAAGGCAGCCCGAGTTTCTCTGCCTGTTCCTCCACCAGCTCCATTCGCAAGCCGTGCATGCTGACTCTGCCGTAATGGTCATTTGCGGTTGTCAGCAAACCGGCAATGTGGTATTGGGGATTGTTCTTAAGGCTGTCCAGAGCTAAAGTGGCATCTTTTCCGCCGCTCCAGGAGAGGTAGGTGGGTTTCATGAAGGGAGATAGGTTAATTTAAATGGAATCAAAATGGGCAATAGGTGATAAAGCTGACAGTTAATTCAGTATAGCTTTGCTTTTATCACAGCTTTTGATAATTTATTGATTATGCAGAAAATAACGCACACATATATTATAAAAAAGAAGTCGGATAGTCTCCCGAATCGTTAGAACTGGCTTGATCTTGATAAAAACAAAGACCACAAAATCCGATATTCAGACTTAAAATCACGAAAGTGCAAATCTAAAGTCAAAAGCACATCTTCAAGAGGATGTAATGATCGTATCATTCTTGTTCCGTGAGATTCAAAAGTGAGCCATTTGATTTAACATTTTCCCATAAAGAGATTGAAACTGATAAATCTGACCATCAGTTTTCTCTAATCTATTCATTCCGATCTTCAGAAACCAAATTACGCTATATTTTGAGAGCCGAATATCATTCTGGTAATGTCTTCGGAATTAAATTTTATGCTAAGAACCATGCTCTTAGTGACTTCAAATATTCAATTGTTACAAATAAAGGCCACTCCTTAAGAATTTATCTTACCTGTGCAAGTATAGTTCCCAAACTATTACAAGACTATCCTTCAGCATCTTTTGGCCTAATTGCATCTCGGTCAATTGATTCAAAAAAAGAAAAAATTGAACCTGTAGAATTTAATAGAAGATTTAAGATTTATTCTGATATCATACAGGAACTATTCGGGGAATAAAGATTGCTCATTATGACTACCCAAAAGTCGGAGGATATCTCCTTATTAACCGCATGGGTGATATTGTTCAAATCAAAAAAAGCATTGAAAAAATGTTTATCCGAAATTACAGTGACATTCATCAACCTCCCATTTAAAGGCGAATTCCCACGAATTTTCATTATTTGAAAATTAAACTTTGCCCCTTACTCCCCCTTTAGCCTTTAGAGCCAAACTCTTCTCTCAATCGCTCTAAAGCTGCTTCACGGCGTTCCTGGGCAAGTTCGCGGGTATGCTGTATTGGTTCTGCCGCACGTTCCTGGCAGTCGGTGATGGCGCAGCGCTCGCAAGTTTCATTGACGGTTCGGGTGGTGATGGTTTCATCCTCCGAAAAGGGGGCTTTTTTGCGGAAAGTGGAATTCATCAAAAAGCCCAGGGTTACGCAGGAATTGGTTCCGGGGGTTAGCATCAGCGGGCGCGCCAGGCTGATGTTGAAATACTCGCTTTCGGTCTGATAAAACCGGGATCGCTGCACACCAATCAGCGGAGACTGATCTTCATCGCCATTTCCTTTTCGAGAAAGTTGATCCAGCAGATTCAGAGTGATCCAACGCCGGCAATAATGCTCGCTAAGGCCGACTCCATGCGGGTTGTGTAAGCGGGAGAAATGCAGCTCTTTGGTGAGATTATACTGACCGGTTCCGGTATTATGATTAAACCGGAGAAAATAGAACTGGGTGATCCCGAAGTGATGCCCTATAAGCTGGGTCATCCGATGAAACAGCATTTCCGGCGTTGCGCGTTGGTTGGCTGCCATATCGGTTAAAATGGAACCGTCCCACCGGGGCATGGAGAAAAACCGTTCGAGATCTTCGAGCATGGACTTTCGCTTTAACAGCAATGCCCCGGCAAAGTAGGAGGCTTTCATGTTGTTGAGGAGCTGGTCGAACGACTCCACCTTAACCCAACTCGAAGTCGTAACCCGGTTGTTCAGACCGAGATATTCGTAGCCAATTTCTCGGGCTATGGCGAACGCCCGCTGAGCCGGCAGCATTTTTCCGTTGATCAACAGAACCGGGTTGGACCCCGGAAGGAAAACGCTTCGCAACCCGGAAAGGTCCCGACTGTTCGGAAGATGATCGTAGTCGATTTCATAGTTGTGATTTTCTCTCAGATACGCATCCAGCAGCTCATCCGTGACCGGGTTGTCGGTCCAGCCTTGTTGATCCAGAAACTTCTCAGCAGCCTCTTCGAGATCTTCAAAATAATTGTTGTGCATCTCCTGATAAGAGCGGAGCGCCCCCAAAAGCAGGTGCTCAACTTTCATATCGTAACTGCGGGCAATCTTGACAATGGTATCCACCAAAGCTGAAAACCGAGTGGGGGCATTGGCCATTATCTGGAGTACATCAGTCTGATCTACGCCAAAGACCTCGAAGGGGATCTCATTGAGGATGCTGGTTTTCAAAAGGTCGGCAAGCGGGCTCAGCCTTTGACCCAATTTCAGCGAAACGAGGTCATCATAGTTCTTGCCCAAAGCTTTGGCCAGCGCCATTACTTTTTCCGCTTTGGGATATTTCTTGCCCTTTTCAATCTCATTCAAATACGAGACCGACATGTTCGCTTTTGCCGCCAATGCTTTGAGCGAATATCCTTTTTCAGCACGATACTGACTTAGCTTCAGTCCGAAAATGAGCCGAAGATTCTGTTCTTCAATCGCCAATGAGCCTCCCGTGGTCTATCAAATTCGCTTTGTAAGTAAAATTCGCTAAAAGCGTATGCTTACACAACAGTCAAATCGGTTTAGATTGAAATCTTATCGATTAAGGTTGCTGCAAAGGGTTATCAAAAAGTAAACCCCCGGTAAATTCGGAAAGCGAAAATTTTGGAACCAGAGTTTTTCTCCCCATGTTAAATATTAGACAGTGACATCTAAAATAGTATTGTGAATGATAACGAATCACCCTTTAACACTACTATTTCATTAAGTATCGAAGCAATTATTAATTGGAGGTTTAACTATGAATATTTCCTTTCGGACTTTACCCGCATTTATCCTTTCTCTTTTTATTGTATTTGCAAGCTGCCAGAAGACCGATGGAAACAACAGCGAAACGGATGATCTTTCCCTTTCCGGGAAAAGCGTTGCATTTTTGATCACCGAAGGTTTTCATGATGGGGAAACTATGTTTCCTAAGGCCTATTTGATCAACCACGGTGCTGATGTGATGGTTATTGGAGTGGAGCCGGGTACATACACCGCTTACAACAGCGATATTACAGCACAGGTACAGCGATCGGTTCAGGATGTCTCGCCGGATGACTTTGACGCGTTGGTGATTCCCGGCGGACATTCACCCGGGAACCTCAGGGAATATGAGGAGGTCATCTCCTTTGTTCGTGCTTTTGTTGATTCCGGCAAGCCAACAGCTGCAATTTGCCACGGCCCACAGGTGCTGGTAACCGCTGAAGTAGTCGCAAATAAGACACTTACCGGTTTTGAAGCCGTAGAAGAAGAAATTATCGAAGCCGGTGCACATTTTGAAGATGAAGAAGTTATCGTGGACGGTAACCTTATCACCTCGCGTATACCCGATGATTTGCCGGCTTTCAGCATGGAAATCGCTCGCGCTCTTCGTAACTAAAATTATGAAATGTTTTAAATTATGCGTGCCGGATATACAGGTTCCGGCACGTTTATTTTTCCGATTACTCTTTACACCTCATACTCATAAACCCGCACTTTAGGCAATCCGCTCTCATCTTCAGATACGACGAATATCCGCCCGTCTCTTATCGTGCGGATCTCAAAAGTATCGTAATCGAGCACGGTGTTATAATGCACCTCCCCGTTTTGATCCAGTACGAGCCAGGGGTGCTCGCCATCCGGTCCGTGAACCTGCGCCCAGATATAACCGGCCGGATCATATTGGAAATACCGGACGACCGCTTTTTCATCAGCCATCTGTGCACGAATTTCCTGTGGTAAATTATCAACGGGTGCCTGAGAATCTTCGAAGCGCTCAACATATTCATCTTTGGTATTTTCGGAAAGTGAGAATACCGGGCGGTTCAGTGTAAATGAATTTGTTTTCTCAAAATCCGGAAACTCATAAAAGCTAAAAGAAAGCTCGCCGGTTTTAGAGTGGACAAGATAATTTTCACCAAAGTCGAAAAGGTTACGGTTGTGGTATTCCGGACTCAATGACATCATCGGTGCTCCTTCATCATTGTCTATGGCAATCATATCGTCAACTCCAAATGAAATCAGTACCTCTTCTTCATCGCCGGTTTCCATATTTGTAAGGGTTACATCTACCGAATCCTGGTCTTCATCAGAAAACGGATTGACATTTTGAAAGAACACCCAGTGGTCATCCTCTATTGGATAAAACCATGTGGGAAAATTGTCTCCGGGAGAAAAACTTTGATTGAACTCCCACTCATCACTCATCCGGTCGAATTGACTGAATCGCTGATTGCTGAAATCAAAAACAAATAAATCATCATCTTTTGAAAGTATTGAACTTCCCAGCATTTCAACCTCTCCGGGGCCGCTGCCGCTCTCAATAAAAGAATGCTGATAATCGCCGGTATCATCATAGACATGAATATTGGCTTGCTGATTATCAATCAACATGATACTTCCGTCGGACGTGACGAGTACTTCACCAATTCCGCTCATCATCGTTTCTTCTGAGTCGGTGATATCAAAAACGTGATTGAGTTCTACTTCCGGAGCTTCTATGGAGTCATAATCGTTGTCATACTCATCGGTTCCGCATGCGGCTATCAAACCGGCTAACAGTAGATATCCATAGAATTTTATTGATGGCGAGGTTTCAGAAATCATAGCAATTCCTTTTTGATGGTTGTGAGATGTTTGCTCGAAATACACTGAAAGTTCAATTCATTATTCATACTCATACACCCTGAGTTTCGGCAGACCACTATTGTCTTCATCACCGACATAAATGCGGCCGTCATGAACCCGGCGCAGGTCATAATCATCATATTCCAGATGAGTTTTATACAGCAGCGATCCCGAACGGTCGAAAACCACCCAGGGTGTTTCATCTTCGTAATACACCTGGGCCCAGATCTTTTCCTGCTTCCGATCGTAAGTGAAGTATTTCATGACGGTTTTCTCATCAGGAAGCTGGTCTGAAATCTGGGATTCGGCATCTACACCGGACGGCATTGCCAGATCGGCTTGTTCCTGTAAATACTCCTGCCGGGCTTCTTCAGAGAGTGGTACCGGTGGTAAATCCCATGAAAAAGAGTCTGTGGGTTCCTGGGATTCCAAATCATAAAAAGTGAAACTCAGATCATTGGTGTAGGCATAAACAAAATAGTCATCCGCAAACTCGATGTGATTCACCGCCAGAAAAGTCGGCGACATGGACAGAAATGCCACTCCGTTTTCATCTTTTATGAATATACCTTGATCGGCTTTAAATTCGATTGCACCCTCTTCCACCAAGTCCCCGTCCATACTCAGGCGATCGACCTGTATTGAGTCCTTTTCCGGATCCATCCTTCCCGACATTTTGTTGATTATCCAAGAGTCACCTGCCGGATAAAACCACCGAAGGTTGTCTTCAACTACCGTCGAATATAGAAATTCCCAATCTGTTCCGGCGCGCTCGTAGTATGATATTCGCCGGTTTCCGAAATCATAAATGCCGAGTTCATCATCTGGTGTGAGTATCACTTCTCCAAAATCTTCAATCTCTCCCGGTCCGCTGCCGCTTTCGATGAAGGTGTTCAATAAGTTTCCCTGCTGATCAAACTCATGGATATTCCCTTGCTGATAATCAGGCAATAGAATATGGCCATCGGAGGCAACGTGAACCGTGACAATATGGCTCAACATGGTATCATCCGAATCGGTAATCGTAAATTGATGGTTAAGGCTTAGATCCGAAGCATCATCTAAGGTGTCATATTCCTGCTCCTCCCCTGAACATCCAATTGTAAACACTAAACCCAATACGGTTGTGTACCTAAAACCCTCTCTATATGCAAGAAGCAACATAGACCAATCTATTAGAGTTAATCACGAACGACTTAGTAATTAAACTATATTATTTCCTGTAAAATCCCAACATCTGTTTGATTAGTTTCAACTATGAGTTGATTAGATTAATAAAACTGAAGTTGGAAGGTAGGTTATAATTGTGGTGGATTATTTAGTTTCACGCAAAGTTCACTAAGTGAGGAGCTCTAAGGGCGCGAAGTTTTTACAGAATTCCAATCACCACTGAGGTTCAATGGAACAATCTACTATTTGCGACCTCTGCGTTTACTCACTTTGCGAGCCCACCTCCAGTTAAGCCACTTCCATCATCCGGTCAATAATGGCCTTGAGCCGTTCCACCACCATATCCATCTCTTCGGTGGAATTTAAATGACTTAAACTAAAACGCAGACTCGATTTGGCTACTTCCTCATCCATCCCCGTAGCGAGCAGTACATGCGAGGGCTCGATTGCCCCGGAGGTACAAGCCGATCCGTTGGAAACGCATATATCTTCGGTATCCAGATTGAGCAGCAGCATCTCACCATCCAGTTGCGGACCGTCTCCCACCGGGAAGGATACATTGAGAATATGCGGAGAAGTTTCGGCTTGTTCGCTATTTATTTGAACCAAATCACCGAAAGCGTCTTTGAGTCCGGCGGCCAACCGGCCTTTGAGCAGATCAAGATAACTGTAGCGGGCTTCCTGTTCCTGACTGGCGAGTTCCAGTGCTTTGCCCAGTCCGACAATCCCCGGCACATTCAGCGTACCGCCTCGGCGGTTGCGCTCTTGTGAGCCTCCCTCCATCCAGGGAGTCCAGGGGGCGTCCGGATTCAGAATCAGGGTGCCGATTCCTTTGGGGCCATGGATTTTATGTCCGCTCAATGTGATAAAATCAGCGCCTAAGTCATCAAACCTGACCGGCAGTTTGCCAAAAGCCTGCACCGTATCGGAATGAAGCGGGATTCCTTTATCCCGGCAAATGCGGGCGATTTCTGGAACCGGATTCACCACCCCGGTTTCATTGTTCACATACATGACCGAAACCAGTCCGGTTTGGTCATTGATCAGTTTTTCCAGTTCCCCGGCCTCGATGCATCCCTGGCTGTCAATCGAAAAGTTAGATGTTGAGATTCCTTCCTCAGCAAGATTCTGCAGCGGGTGGCGCACAGCATCATGCTCAACAGGCGTACTTACCACATGCGACTTACCCGTAGTCCGCAGCACTCCTTTGATTACAGCATTATTGCTCTCCGTTGCTCCGCTGGTAAAAATCACCTGAGCCGGCTCCACCCCGATATAATGGGCGATTTTCTCACGCGCCTGCTCCACGGCTACGTTGGCTTCGCGCCCGACCGTATGGATGGACGAGGCATTCCCATACTGATCCCGGAAAAACGGCAGCATTTCTTCCAGCACCCGTTCATCCATTTGAGTTGTGGCGGCATTATCGAGGTAAATTACAGACATGGGTAATGTGGTCAGTATTTAAAAATATTAAAGGCACCACCTTAACGCACCCTGCAATGCAATTATGAGATCGAAGGTCACTTTATCAGCATCATTTTTCCGGATGCGGTCCAGTCGTTGGCCTGAATTCTGTAGATATAGGTTCCGGAAGCCAGATCTTCGGCATCAAAAGTGGCCTGATGTTCACCGGCTTGTTGTGTTTCATTCACAAGGGTTGTGACTTGCCGGCCGGTCAGATCGTAGACGGTCAACCGGACCTCCGCTTCTTCCGGCAGGTGATATTGGATTACGGTTGCCGGATTAAACGGGTTTGGATAGGCGTTACCCAATTTATAATCCTGCGGCAGCTCGCCATCCCCGGCAATTGATGTTGCCACACCGAATTCAAAACTGTACTCATACATTCGGCTGCCGGGGCTTTCCTCATCTGATCCCAGCTCCCTGGTATTGCTACCAACAAGGACGATCTCATCGTACTGACCCTGGAAACCTTCCGTGCCCTCTTCGAGGATTTCAACTTCGGCATCGGTATCTCCGCCTTCCAGAATGGCTGCCCATTTCACGTCGTCATCTCCCGAAAGTTCTATCTCAAGATCTTCGGGATCTTCAAATCTTGAATAAAATCCGCCTCCGTAAAAAACTTCAACTTCTACATCCTGGGCCGATTCTTCTAAACGAACCAACGGTGAACTGTGGGAATTACCGATCCCTTCCGCCCGAACATCTGATAGTTGCGGCAGTGAGTAACTGTATTGACCATCGGCTATATCAGGGTTATTGGCCCGGTTGGCTACCTGAAAATCCCGAAGTACCGTCTCCCATTCCAGGTCAAATTCTTCCAAAACCTCCCGATAGGCTTCTTTGCCGTCGGATTCTGCGCGTGTAACAGCCCCGGCACTTTCGGTATCCGTACGCTGATAAATATAGCTGTGCAACAACTGAGCCCGCTGGTAGTCCAGCAAGACATCATCGCTGTTTCTGCGCCATCGGTAGAGTCCTTCCGGGCCAGAGTCAACATCGACGGTACCGTCAACTTCCTCAGGTTCATCGAGCCAGTGCATGGTACGTGCATTATACCCGGAAATCAGTTCGGCAAACTCAGATTGCCCTTCGTTCTGAAAAGTATTGAGGTTGTTGTAATTGTAATGAATCAAATGCTGATACTCATGCGCAATAGTCCCGAATCTTCGTGAAGGATCCGGCTCCCGATCTCCGCGATACATGCCCGGATACGTGTTGATGTAGATAATATCGGCCCCGTTGCTGTTGGGATTTACCGTACTTTGGTCGGTGGGACTAAAATAGCCGGCTATAAAAGCACCGCCCTCCTCTTCATCCCAACCGTCCTGGATATCAACTAAAAACGTTTTTAACCGGCCGGATTCGTCAAAATCAGGCGGGTCGCCGAACAGCTCCTGTCCCACTTCTATGATGCCGCTTTCCGGATCCCAGGAATCTTCAGCGGTTTGTTCATCCTGCTCCTGCAAAACCTCATCAACGTGTTCCTGTTCAATAGGATCTTCCCATTCATCAACATCCACCCAAATTTCCGATTTGTCGGTTTTGGCCCGCAGCTCAAACTCTACTTTATCGTATTCGGGGGTTGTGCCACTTTCCTCAAAATTAACAACATAAAAAGTCTCACGATCACCCACTTCGTAGTCATCACCATTTGGATCAATAAACTGTTGTTGCTGTTGTTGTTGATCAGACTCAAGTTTTTCCAGCTCAATAAGATCCAATACAAACATGGTTCCGCATACATGGGACCCATCCGGCATATCCGGAAGAGGCAGAGTTACGGGGGGATCATCATTTGCATCTGTCAAGGCCGGAAAGAAGCTTAAAGCTACTGCCAGCAGAGTTGATAAAGTAATGCTGGATATTCGTCTGTTACCATTTGAAAGCATAAAATGGGAATTTTAATTCAGGGGTTCCCACGACTGCACTTCAATATATCTGCCCGAAATGCCGTAGGCACGATCTTCCTCACACGTTCCTGTTACTTTTATGATAGTTCGGGCTCGCCACATCTCATCGATCACTTTTTTATCGGCTTTGAGAACATACCGTTCATCCTCTTCGGTTATCAAAGCGGTATGAACAAACGGCTCATTGCCAACCAGCGATAGGCGGCCTTCCACGGTAATTTCATTCCCGCAGCAGTTGACTTCTCCGTCCGCCGGCATTCCCAAAGCCAGCAAAAACACTATAAAAAAGGATGTGATCAAACGATTAAATTACTGATTGTAAATTAGTTACACGTTCCTAACGCGATAACTTCATCATTTCATTCACTCCAAATTCAATTTTTCGGTTTCCGCAATCAGATCTTCCAGACTTTCTGCAATATCGGCTTCAGAAACATGGGTTTGCCCGGTCACCCATCGGATAACAAACCGGCCATTCAATTCCGCGTGGGTCAGAAACAGTTTTCCGGATTGATTCAGCCGCTCCATCAATCTGCGGTTGAGTTTATTTAGGCGGGTTTCACCTTCAATTTCGGGGGGATGATACCGGAAACAAACCAGATTCAGCGGAGCCGGAGCCATCAATTCAAAACGGCTGTCTGATGTTATCCATCCGGCAAGTTTTTGGCCGAGTTCGATATGATTCCGAATGCGGGCGCGAACTCCTTCCGCCCCGATCATGCGCAGTACAAACCAGATTTTCAGTGCCCGAAACCTGCGCCCGAGCGGAATCCCCCAATCCCGGTAGTTATTGACCTGATCGTCCGCACCGGTTTGCAAATAAGCAGGATTCATCGAAAACGTGCGTTTAAGCGCTTCGGCATCACGAACGTAATACAGTGAGCAGTCGAACTGGATGCCCATCCACTTATGCGGGTTGAATACAAAACTATCCACCTGATCCAGTCCCTCGCTCCAATGCTGATATTCCGGTAATATCATTGCGGTGCCGGCATAAGCGGCATCCACATGGTGCCAGAGATTATATACCGAAGCGATTCTGCTGATTTCCGGAATTGGATCGATGGCTGTGGTAGCCGTAGTTCCAAGAACACTGACGACCGCAAGCGGCCGGTTACCCCGATCAAGATCCCGCCTAACTACTTTTTCCAGTTCCTCCGGAATCATCTCATAATTTTCATCGACCGGAATTTTGCGAAGGTGTTGATCCCCGAATCCGGCAATGCGCACCGCTTTGTCAATGGAAGAATGCACCTGCTCGGAAGCGTAAACCACAAAGCGTTCATCACCCCGAAAACCTTCTTTGTTGATTGACCAGGAAGAGGCCTGTTCCCGGGCCGTCAAAAGCGAAACCAGCGTCGCCTCGGAAGCTGTTGACTGAATCACGCCCTTCCAGTTCTGCGGCAAATTCAGCAGCTTTAGCAGCCACTCCGACATTCTTTCCTCAAGTTCGGTGGCGGCCGGGGAAGTCAGCCAGGACATGCATTGCGCACCGATGGCCGAAGTCAGCATTTCGGCAAGGACCGAGGGCTCAGAATTATTCGCCGGGAAATACCCGTAAAACCGAGGATGCTGCCAATGCGTCATCCCCGGCAGGATGATCCGGTCGACATCCTGCAAAACTTGACGAAACGTTTCGGCAGATTCCGGCGGACTTTCAGGTAATTGTTTGAGGATTTCACCGGGCTTCACATCCGGCTGGACAGGATACTGCTCAACCTGCTCGAAATAATCGGCCATGCGATCGGCCATTTGATGGAGTTGCTGCCTGAAAGAACTGCCTTCCATGTTCAT
>SLJN01000001.1 GCA_007135115.1 Balneolales bacterium | reverse complement strand
GTCCCCCGGCCGGTAGCGCCTCGAAGTGATTCTGTTTTTTTGAGAATCACAGAGTTGCCCACCGGAGCGTCACCGACCAGGTGGATGTGATTTTGATCTACCTGTTCTTGCCTGAAACCGAAAACTTCTTTGAGCAGCTCGGCGTCAGCTTCCGTTTCCGTGAGTTCCATGATGGTACCCCAAAACCCGCGGATTCCATGTTCAACTGGCACAGTACTTTGACTCCACGCGGGAACCTCTTTTACGGCATCATCAAAAACCAACTCAAGATGAAGGCGATCCGGGTCCCGAAACCCAATGACTTGTTTGCCAAAGCGCTCAAACGGTCCGGTAAAATCAACCCCGTTTTCGCCGAAATGCTCCGCCCAGTATTCCATCGAGTCACTTGGGACGGCAAATGATACCGTTGTAGCCTCACCGATGGCTGGTTTCCCCTGACCCGCCATTGGCCACGGGAAGAACGTCAGGCTCGAGCCGAGTTGCTGAGTTCCATTCACAAAAAAGAGGTGGTAGGTGTAAGGATCATCCTGATTTACGGTTTTCATAATCAGGCGAAGACCGAGTGTGTGCACATAAAAGTCAGTCGTACGCTGACCGTCACCGCCAAGGACAGTGATATGGTGGATGCCTTTTTGGCTCATATTTTTATAATCTGTATTAGTGGTTAGAAGACACTATCTATCCGGAAACTCAAGTGATGCCCGATCCCAGTTA
The DNA here is from genome assembly GCA_007135115.1 of Balneolales bacterium. Taxonomy (GTDB): domain Bacteria; phylum Bacteroidota; class Rhodothermia; order Balneolales; family Natronogracilivirgulaceae; genus SLJN01. The sequence continues at coordinate 10,868 of SLJN01000001.1, read as the reverse complement.
CCGTTATTGGCGGCCGATTCGTAGGTAGCCTGTAAAAAATCATACAGTTTTTTATCGGGGTCGCTGTCTTTTTGTACCTCACTGTACGGAAGCAGGAATTCACCCATGGGTTCATGGTAGAAAGCGCCTTGTGGCAGCCCGGGTGCATCGCGATAGCCTTCAGGCTCGGGATAGGAATACGCATAGAAAGCCGCTTCGCCATAACCGGCTCCCGGCCAGAACCCAAAACTCGCAAGCTCATGCGAATATGCCTCTTCCATCACCCAGTCCGCACAGTTTGGAATACCACCGGGATGGGGCGGGGCTGTCCGCCCTGAAAATCGGGTGACTGCCAGATCAAAAGCTCCCCAGAAAAAATGGACCGGGCTTGATTTTCCAAGAAACCCCGCCCGAAATCGGGTGAATACCCGGTGAGCATCCACCAACGATCGCCAGAATCGATGTGCAGCATCCCCGTCATAAGCCTCGCTATGATCATTTTCAGGAAATGCCGTGATGGGATTCGGCAACTCAACCGGTTTCTTGAATATATTAACGTTGATGCCCAGCTCATCGAGAGCCTGCATAAGTTTATGATAAAAATCGGCAACGGTCATCGGTTCCAAACGGAATTGGCGATGCGATCCATCCACAGTATTCACTCGAAGCTGATGGTTGATGAAATCGAAAGCTATTTCAAAACTGCCTTGTGTATGGGGGATCAAAGAAGTGGTTAACCCATTTGCGGATACGTAAAGCGTGGTGTGCCAGGAATGGTTGATCCACGGCGTGTACTCCAGGCGAATTTTTCCGACGATTTGTGACCATAAATGAAGATTCTCGAAGGATTCACTCCACTCATTCGGAAGCGGCAGCTCCGGCCATGGATGGGTTAATGGGTTTTGTTTCATAAAGATCTCCCGGTTGTGTTGAATTTTAGTAATATCAGGTCAAAGTGGTCTTAATAATTCGTCATTTTCTTCTACTTAGAGATGATGGTTGAATTTATAATCAATTTATAGAAATTGTTTCCGAAAATTGAATTTCTAAAAAGTTTCGAGGCGTCAGCAACTATGTCCCCGCTGAAAGATGCCCCAATTATCTTAATCAGTGCCGAAGAAAAATGGGTGTCACACCAAGTGGAGGTTTGTCGTCTTGGAGGGTAACAGTCCATAATCTTTTAGGCATACAAATTTGATCATCAAAATGGAATCTCTCCAGAATAAGCATTCCGAAGACATTAACGGGTTAAAGAAACCGCCAAGAATCCCTCCGATCGAAAAACCGCGGTCGCTCAAACTAAAGATGATTTATTGGTACACCCGGCGGTTGTTTGGTAAGATCATCACCCCGATGAAAGTACAATATGCCCGATTTCCCGAGGGTCTTGGCTTATCTAAAGAAATTATCAAAACGCAGGATAAATTTACTCTGGAGCCAAAGCTGAAGTATGTAATCAAAGTGTATGTTGCAACCATCAATGGGTGTGCTTTTTGTATGGATATAGGTAAGGCGCAGGCTCGTGGTGAAAAGATAGATGCGGAAGTGTTTGATCAACTACTCCGGTTTGAAGAAAGCAATCGATTTACAGATGCTGAAAAAGCTGCGCTTCGGTACATCGAAGAAGCCACCCGGAGCAAGCAGGTTTCTGATGCCGTTTTTGGTCAGCTTGAAAAACATTTCAGCGAGCGGGAGATTATCCAGATCACGATGCTTAATGCCATCGAAAATTTTTATAATCTGATGAATGCTCCATTGAACATCCAATCCGATGAATTTTGCCGGTCGTGATTTATGCGTTCATCAACAGAAATATTTGAGTACTATCGGCCCCGGCTGTTTCGGCTTGCATATAGCATGTTGGGACGGGTGACATCTGCCGAAGATGCCGTTCAGGAGGCTTATATCCGCTGGATGAAGCAGCAACCGGACACCATTAAATCCTCCGAAGCATTTCTGAGTAAAGTTGTCATCCGAATCTGTCTGGATGAACTGAAATCTGCCCGAAATCGCAAAGAGGTTTACATTGGCCCCGATTTGCCTGAGCCGGTAATACAGGATAGATCACCCGAGGATGAGCTTGAACTTGCGGATTCTTTGTCCATGGCCATGCTTACAATAATGGATACGCTCACTCCGGCTCAGCGAGCTGTGTTTCTGCTGCGAGAATTTTTTAATTATGATTACGAGACGATATCGGAGTTTCTAAACCGGCCACCGGCGCAGTGCCGCAAAATCATGCAGCGTGCAAAAGAGCAAATGCGGGGCAAGACGCCATCAAAAGTGGCAGCAAATCAAGATCAGCACCTGCTGATTTCCCGCTTCGTGGATGCAATTACCCGGGGAAATACCGAAGAGCTGGAGGAGATGCTCAGGGAGGAAGCGGTTTTGTATTCTGATGGAGGCGGGAAAGTTACCGCTGCCAAACAACCCGTTTACGGTGCACCCAAAATTGCAAAATTTCTCGCTGGTATTTATAAGCAGGCAAACGGAATTATGCAGGCTGATTTCCGGCTTGTTAACGGAGAGCCGGGAATGCTGGTTTATAAAGACAGTGAGCTTTTCAACGTGTGGTCATTTCATGTGGATGAAGCTAAAATAGGGAGCATTTACATTGTGTTGAATCCGGAAAAGCTTAGTCATTTGGCAACCTGAGTTCGATTGATGATTGTTTTGGTTTCATGATTTCAGCTGCTTTCAAATTGAATTATTAGGATGGTTTAACTTGGTTCACAAAACTATGTATAGTTGCTGAGTGGGTCCGGCACATCTGCAATCTGCTATCTGTTGGAATAGAAGAGATGTTGAGGTTGAACAACTATGGGCACTCATAGAAAGCATCTAAACAGTGCGAGAGATAGCAGATTGATGATTTGTGACTGCAGATTGCAGATGTAATGTTCTACAAACTGAGATTTGTATTAATGATTCAATCCCCTCGCTCCCATCTTGCATCACTTCGGTTGATCAGCGGAAAGTACCGTTCCGGATCGATAACTATCCGCTCAATCTCATCTTTGCTGTGTGGTATGATTTTCTCGGCTTCTTTCCGGCCGGCCAACCAGTAGTCAACGGGGATTTTGTATTCATGGGTCACGTCGTCGGAAGTGACTACGCGCAACAGTACCGGCATCGGCGCTTTGCCGTGATCGCCCACAACGATACGGGTATCACCATTTTCAGTGGATTCTACAGATTCGATTTGCTGATCTAATAGCCACGCTTCGAAATACCAGGTGCGCCAGAACCATTCAAGGTCTTTTCCGCTGACATCCTCCATGATATTGAAAAAATCCCAAGGAGAAGGGTGTTTAAACGCCCAGCTATTTACGAATTCCCGGTGAGCTTCTTCGAAAATTTCATCACCAAGCAGACCGCGCAGCATCAACAAATTGTTGGAAGGTTTGAAGTACGATGCCGAGATGTAGGATGAATAGGTGTAGTGATAGTTAGATCGGCGCATGATGGGAATTTCTTCATTCAACCGGGCAAACCGCAGGTACTGCATTCGGGTGGTGGAGTGATTGCTGCTCAACCCGAAGTCGCGGCGGGATTCATTGGTAGCAAAAACAGTGTGCCCTTCATCAAGCCAGCCGTAGCGCCGCTCATCGGTGCTGACAATGAGCGGGATCCACATGTGGTTGATTTCGTGGGCGGTAACGTTATAAAGCGCATCTCGCCCGTGATCGTTATAATCGGCGATGATGGTCATCATGGGGAATTCCATCCCCCCTCCGATGATGCCTTCTCCTTCCACTGCGGTCATGTGCGGCCACGGATAGTCAAAACCGTTAAAATCCGACAAAAACGAAACCGCATGCTGCTGGAACTCAGTGACATCCGGCCACAACTCCGCCGATTCACGGTAGACCGAATTGATTTTCACGTACTCCTGATCATCGCCTTCTCCCACGGATGTGCGGGCAGCATCCCACAGAGATTCGGTAGTGGCACTAAAAGCAACATCGCGGACATCTTCGGCTCGGTATTCCCAGGTAACCGTTCCCGACGCGTCGCCGGATCGGGTGAAATCCCCGAAATCATCCGCAGTAATGACCTGATAGGTGGTGTCACTTTCCCAGGCTTGCTGTGCCCGATCATAGATTTCTTCGGTGAGAACCTCTTCCCCGTTTTGCAGGTCTCCGGTTGCCATTACCAGCCATTGCTCCGGAACGGTGATGGACAGATCGTAATCGGCAAAGCCGTGGTAAAACTCCGCATTGCCCAGGTAATAATCCGGATGCCAGCCTGTGATATCATCATAAACCGCCATCTGCGGGTACCAATAACCGATGTAAAACAGATTGTCGCTGTCGTAGCCCATGCGCCCGCCGGCACCTTGTTGGGGAATTTCAAAAGAATAGCGGACAGTGATTTCCACATTTTGACCGCTTTCCACACGGTCTTCCGGCCGGAGTATCATGCGCGTATTGTCAATTTCATATTGATCACGGTCTTCACCTTCGTCAAAGGAAATTCCGGCTACCTCCACTCCGTGAATTTCCATGCCTCCGGTGACTTCGGCGTCGCGATTTCGCTGCACGCCTTCTTTGTGATGGTTTTGAATCAGATCCAAATGCAGGGAGCTGAGCTCGTCAGGAGATTCATTATGGTAGGTGATGCGTACGCGTCCGTACAACTTTCGTTCGGAGGGATCCAGCTCTGCTGCGATATCGTATTCGGCAAATTGCTGCCAGTAATTGTTTCCGGGACGTCCGTCTTCATTTCGGGTGTCGTTCTCCAGAGCGCGCCGGAACCGGTCGGGAATATCAATAGGATAAGGGATGGGCCGCTCCGGTTGAAAAAGCTCTTCCTCTTCTTGCTCAGGCTCTTCGGTAACCTGTTCGGTCGGAGCACATCCCCAGACCATCATCAGCGTGCAAACAAAAAGTAAACGTTTCATAGCAATTTATTGGTGACGAAAGTAATGATCTCAGGATTTATACAGGCGGATACCCTCAGGTCGGAATAGCGACTATTATCCATTGCGCACAAACCGGTTAAAATACCCAAGGCATTTATCCGGCTGAAATCAGTTCAAGTGTGATCCGGTCAACACGATTGCGACCTTCTCTGGTTAATATTAAGGGATTCGCGGAATATATCCATTTATGTTTATCAAAAACCGAAATAATGAACTGTTGTTTATTGCTCAGGGTATAATTGTAGGTGCGTTCCAGCTCCGCAAAATTCACGCCGGAGTCGGTGCGGATGGAAGTCATGATGCGCTCTTCGGCAAGGGTATGCAGATCAAGCTCTTCGATTTCCAGCGTTTCTGAAAACGGGCGGTCCAGATAACTTTTCAGGTCCGGCTTGCGGATGGTGCGAATGCCGGATGGGTTTTGATCATCCCACCAAAACCCATGCGCGCCGGCACCCAGACCAACATAGGGAGAGTGATTCCAGTAATTGCTGTTATGGACGGCTTCAAAGCCCGGTTTGCCGTAATTACTGATTTCATAGCGGCGAAAACCGGCTTTCGTCAGTTCATCCTCAACCAGATCGGCGTGTTGTACCACATTTTCATCTTCGGGCTGATCAAGCCGGCCCAGTTCTTTAAGTTTGCCGAGTCGGGTGCGGGGCTCAATGGTAAGCGCGTAGGCGGAAATGTGAGGAGGATCAAATTGCAGAAATTGTTGCAGATCCCGGTGGAGCATCTCTGTAGTCTGACCCGGATTGCCGTAAATCAGGTCCATGCTGAAATTGGTATATCCGGCGGATGTGATCATCTCCAGCGCGTCCAGTGCTGTTCGGCGATCATGGGCGCGGTGCATGAATTTTAACAGCTGGTCGTCGAAACTCTGTATGCCGATGCTCAGGCGGGTGATGCCTAATTCAAGCCACGCTTTAAGTTTTTCCGGGGTGATGTCGTCGGGGTTAACTTCAAGCGTGACTTCCCTTAATCGAGATAGATCAAACCGGGATTGAAGCTTTTTGATAAGTTGCTCCAGATCGCTCAGCGGGATGAGTGAGGGTGTACCTCCGCCAAAGTAAAGAGTATCAGGGGGGGATTGACACCGGGCTTCATCAAGAGCATCAATTTCCTGATGCAGACGGGTGAGAAAATCCGGCATGTACTTTTGCCGGGTGCTGAAAAAAAAGTTGCAATACGAGCAGGCTTGCTTGCAAAAAGGGACGTGTATGTAGATGCCGGGGGTCATGTTGTTTTAAAACGCAAATACGGATGAAAGGTTATTCCTCCCACCGAATCTTATACCTGTAATACCGGTCAGCCGCCACCCCCATCACAAAAAGAAATGTCTCCCCAACCAGGTACCAAAGCCTCGAAAAAACCGCGATCGTGGTGGCATCCGAAAAACCGACGCCGAGGTAATTCAGGTAAAAAACAATCATCCCCTCGCGAACGCCGATGCCGCCGGGCGCAAAAATCGCTACGATTCCGATATTGGTGGCCAGCGCAAAGCACAGGCCGCTTGTAACATGAATCGGATCGGCAAGTAGCGACTGTGCCATCAGGTAAAAACCGGCCGACCAAAACAGCCACTTCATCGATGTCGGCAGAAACAGCGTCCGCACCGTCGGCCAATCGAGCATGGTGATCTCGATTTCTTTATTGAATTTCCGGTTGATGAAAGAGTTGACGTAATCCGCCGGCTTTTGGAAAAAGAAAATCGGGGTTGCCGCAAACAGGGCAGCCATGCTCAGCATACTTTCAAAACTGAGCGAGCTGGCATACATGTACCCGACAATACCGTAGAAAAAACCCAGCCAGATGGTGATGACCTGTGCTTTCATTGACATCAGCGAGGCTTCTCCCAGATTTACGCCGTCATATTTGTTGGAATATGCCGCTCGCCCGATCAAAGACCAGAGTTTGCCGGGGATGTACTTGGCAAAAACGGGCAGTCCGCCGGCAGCAATCTGAGAAGCCCAATGCGTCGGCTCACCGTTGTGTTTGAGAATTTTCCCCCACTGATAGCAATAGAACCAAAACCCCACAAACATCACCGGAAACGAAAGCAGCATCAGGGAAGTCGATTTGATCGTAGGGATTTTGAGATAATCGGCCTGATACAGCCCCACGATCAAAAAGATAAACGAGGCATAGATGATGATGTTAAAGAGCTTGTCGCTGATCAGCCGTTTTAGCAAACTTAACCTCGTCCGGTGGATTTCGGTGTGTAAAAAGGATTCTCAGAATAGGTGTCCTTTTGTTGATACGCGCGGGAGTACTTGACGTAGTTATCGGCATATTTTTTCAGCGAGGCACGCTCCTCATCGGTGAGTTCGCGGACAGGCTTGGCAGGGCTGCCTTTACACAAATAGCCCGAAGGCATCACTTTACCGGGTGGAATCAGACTGCCGGCGGCGATAATACATTCCGGCTCAATGATGGCTTTGTCCATAATCAGTGATTGCATGCCCACCAAAACCAGATTGTGAATCGTACATCCGTGAATGACCGCACTGTGACCGATGGTGACTTCATCACCAATTTGCGTCGGAGCGGTTTGCGTAGTCACATGGATACAGCAATTATCCTGCACATTTGACCGGCGGCCGATTTCAATCCAATTCACATCCCCGCGGATAGTGGTGTTAAACCAAACACTGGATTCGCTGCCCAGTTCGACATCCCCGATTAAATCAGCGCTCGGGGCGATGAAGTTGGAGTCATCAAAGCGAGGTTTTTTTCCGAGAAATTCATATACCATGGCCGGAATATAGGCATAGTTTGATTGATTGCATATAAGTGCGGTATATCAAATTAGTTCACCTGGCAAACCGCCAAAAACCCTTCATCTAAACAAGAAGTCTGGCTAAACTCGGGTGTCTGAACTATGGGGCATTTGATAAGGACCATTATTCCATAAGCTTTTAAGCAAACGAAAGTATCAGCGTACCATTTCCCCTTACCACGCCGAAAAATTCCAAAATTCATATCAAGATTTTCTCCTCGAAGCCCCTCTAAAAGCGTTTTCAGGAAGTGGTTCCAAAAAAATAAAAGCGCTTTCCACAAAATTTTTTAGAAATTTTACAAAAAAATCGTTGCAAGCGCTTTTCTGGTTCATATGAAAGGTGTCGTGATCTATGTCTTAATAATATCATAAAATGTAAGGGCTTTCTGAAAACCCTTTCAGTTGTATTTTGCTGTATTCCAGATATTTATATCCATTAATAAGTTCAATACGGGGGGAATAATTTCGTATAATAGATCAAGACATTCGATAACAAAATTGAGTGTTGAAAACTGAAACAACATCAAAAAGACATAAGATCAATGAAACAGTTCATGATTTCTATCCTTACCCTTTTACTAACTTCTGTATTAGTATCTAATGCTAATGCTGTCAGTGGGTATTCTGAAGACCAGTACGAACAAGCAGTTGAGAACTACATCGAAAATCTGCATAGTGGAAATTCCGGTGTGATTACTGCAACTCTTGTAGAAATGGTTGCAATCACTGAAGAGACTGATCAGTACGATTTAGAAATGGCTGTTGAGCTTCAGGACTTTGTTCGTGAGAATGAATCTGAAAAGCTCAGTCAAAAAGCTTATCTCGTTCTGGTAGCGCTGAACAATCGCTCCATTTTGGAAGAGCTGGATATGAACACCTCAATACATGAAGATTTCTTTGTGGTTCTTTCGGAAACTGTAGATATGCAGTTGTTCGAAGATTCTGAGTTGACAACTGAGGCTCAACTCGAGGAGTAAGGGCTATGAAGAATCGCAGTTATTTACCGCCGGGAAAATCCATTCAATAAGATCCCGGCGGTAACTTATTACTATTCAGGCGTCCTCTATCGCCTCAAACACTACCTTCAAGAATCTGCTATTTCCTATGGTCTGAATAACTTTCAGCTGCTTTTCTATTTCAGACCGTACCCTGTGAAATTCCTGTCATTTTCGTATCATCGATTGATCAAAATTCACCCGGGAGGCACCGCTATGCTTCCCCGAACAGGAATCACGGAATCATCATGAAGCTGCCGTTTTTTATTGCACGCCGGTTTGTTGCCGGAGAAGATTTTGAGCAAGCCGCTCCGAAAGTAAGAGAACTTAATCAACGCGGACTCACCGCGACGCTCGACCTGCTTGGCGAAAATGTGGATGATCGGAAAATTGCCACGCAGACCGTCGATGAATACATCAATCTGTTAAAAAGTATCCGGGATGATGGTCTTAAATCTACCATTTCCATCAAACTTACCATGATGGGGCTGGATATCGATCGGGAATTTGCCAAGGAAAATCTTTACCGGCTGCTGGATGTGGCCCGCAAGGAAGACCAGTTTGTCCGCATCGATATGGAAGGCTCCGACTACACGCAGGTAACCATAGATTTGTTTAAAGAGGCCTTTCAGGAATACGGCAAACATGTGGGTATTGTCATTCAGGCCTATCTGCACCGCACGAAAAAAGATATCGAGGAGCTGGCAAAGCTGGGCGCTGACGTGCGCATCTGCAAAGGGGCATACAAAGAGCCGGAGCGCATTGCTGTGCAAAATATGCCGGCGATCAGAGAAGCTTTTAAAGAATATACGGCGACCCTATTGGAGCATACGACTTACCCCAGAATCGCTACCCACGATGACGAATTGATTAATTGGGTAAAAGACTATGCGACTGAAAATAAAATCGGCAAGGCGCGGTTTGAGTTTCAGATGCTCTACGGTCTCCGCCAGGATACGTGCGAACAACTGGTTGCCGATGGATACAACGTAAGGGTTTACGTGCCTTACGGTACCATGTGGATGCCTTACTTCACCCGCCGGTTGAGAGAACGCAAAGAGAACATCTGGTTTATTTTGTCCACGATGTTTAAAAAATAGGAAACTCAGATAGCCTCATGATATCCGGCCAAAGCCGAAATGTTCTTCTCCAAATTGGAATTCCGCTTTCGCTGGGGATTATAGCTCTATTCATCCCGCTGATTCGGGATCTGCATTTTGAATCGGCAATGGTCGCCTCGGTTTTAGGGTGTTTTGTAGCCGCTTATTCAGCCTCAAAATCGACTGAGCCGGTATCGGAAGCCCGCAATTTATTGAGGGTCTTAGGCTGGGTTTATCTCCCGGCTGTGCTCCTGCTTCTGGTGACGCTCATCAGAGGATGTTTTTCGGCGGATGGGCTGCTCTTTTGGCTGTTTAACCCGTCATTGAGTGTACTTTTCGGATATGCGGTTGGCCGCTATTTCAGAGTTAACGGATTTCAAAAACCCCTGCGCTGGGCCAACCTGGTACTGGTTATCGTAGCCGTGGGAATTTTTCTGTTTGAATTTTTTACGCTCCCGCAGCTCTACTTTTTCAATCACGTCTGGGGGCACTGGCCGGGTCCGATTTATGATGAAGAAGTGCAGTTTACCACTTCGGTCGTCGTATTCCGCTTCATCACCCTGTGCTGGGTTGGCGTGTTTTGGTTGATGCCGCATTTCAAAGATCGCAAACAGGCGCAGTATCTTACATTTCTGTTTTTCGGCGGACTGGTCCTCAGCTACCTCCGCCTGAGTGAATCCGGTATCATCTCCCCCAACGAATACATAGAAACCCGCCTTGGCGGGCATTTGCAGACCGAGTATGCGGATGTCTATTACTCTGCTGATCTTTTGCCGGATGAGGAGGTAAGTCGTATCGCCGCACTAAATGAGTTCCACATTGCTGAGTTGCGCGATACCCTCCAGGTCGATTCGGAGGATCGAATTTCGGCGTATATTTACGGGCACGGCTGGGAGAAAAAAAGGCTGACCGGCGCCAAATTCACCAGCTATGTGCCGGTTTGGACATCCCGGCCTCAATATCATATCAACCGGCAAGCAGTGGATGGCAGTTTACGGCATGAGTTGGTTCATGTGCTCGGCAAAGATTTCGGAAATCGCCTGCTCAATGCCAGTTGGAGTATCGGTTTGGTTGAAGGGGTCGCGGTGGCGCTC